>CASFFJ010000065.1 GCA_949293915.1 uncultured Christensenella sp. | reverse complement strand
CAATATTTTCCGCAAGCAGTATTTGACTTTTTAATGAGAAAATATTTTC
Source organism: uncultured Christensenella sp. (assembly GCA_949293915.1). Taxonomy (GTDB): domain Bacteria; phylum Bacillota; class Clostridia; order Christensenellales; family UBA1242; genus Onthoplasma. Next base: position 22,702 of record CASFFJ010000065.1, on the reverse strand, counting down.
ATTCAATGTCTCAATTTTTTGATTTTGACTGTCAAACAAACTAGATTTTGAATAATATTCATTAGTTATTGTTTGCATTTCACTTGTTTCAATAGTTAACTTTGATTTTAATTCATTAATCTTATCAACAAGTGTGTTGTATTCATTTTGTTTTTGAATTAATTCTTTTGACCTAGTTTCAATATTTTGTGTTAAAGTTTTAATTTCGTTTTCTTTGTTGAGTAAACTACTGTCATTACTCTTTTTACTACCACCTGACATACTGCCTTGTGGTGACAATACATCACCATCTAATGTCACAATTCTAAACGAGTATCCGCTTTTACGAGCAAGAAGCACTGCATTATCAAGTGTATCACACACTATTGTAGCACCTAACAAACTCGATATAACTGGTCTATATATATCTTGTGTATTTACAAGGTCGCTAGCAATGCCTATGCAACCATTTTCTTTTAAATATGCTCTATCAGAAGATGTAAGTGTGCGCGGTTTAACAGCACTGATAGGTAGGAATGTTGCTCTACCTAATTTCATTTCTTTGAGATAGTTAATTAAAATTTTGGCATCATTTTCATCTTTTGTGACAATATTTTGAATACTGCCACCAAGCGCAATTTCAATGGCTGTTTGATATTTTGAGTCAACAGAAATAATATTGCCTACGACACCTTTAATCGCAGAGTTTAAGCGTGGATTCTTTTGTCCCTCTTGCATTAATCGTTTTACAGCAAATTGATATCCCTCAAAATCTGCCTGCAAATTTGTTAAAATATTTTTCCTATTTGTGTCGTTAGATATACTTGATTTCAATGCAAAAATGGTTGAATTTAATTCTTCAATCTTATTAGACAATTCTTCAATATCGCTTTTTAATTTTTGAATTGATTGTTCTTTGATTTCTTTATTTAAATTCAGATTATTAACTTCATTTTCTACTAATTTTAATTCATCATTAAATTTAGAAAAGTCTGCTTCAAATTCGCTTAATTTTTGTTTATCACTATTAATATTATCCATCAAAGTGTCACGTTTAGCAACATATCCTGACAAATTTGCCTTTATATCACCTAGTTTTGATAAATTATCAATGATAGCGCGTTGAGTCTCTTCCTTTTCGCCCTCGCTTTTGGTCAATTCATCCAAAAGAGCCATTTGTTTGTCAGCAAGTTCACGTGATTCTTTGTTTAAGTTAGCTAAATTAACACGTTCTTCTTCACGTGCTGAAATTGCAGAATCCATTAATGCAGTACGCTGATTTATATCAATTGTATATGAATTAATATCGTTATTTAACCTATCTAACTGTTCACGTAAATATCGAGTCTTTTCATTTATCAAACTATATTCACTTTGTTTTTTCTCTAAATTGACAGATAATGTCAAAACTTGCTCATGCAACTCGTTCGAACGCTTATCAATTTGATTTATCTCGTTTAATGATTTCTCATATTTCGCTTGTTCTGTCTCGTACGAATTGTTTAAAACATTAAGATTATCTCTTAGTCCTTGCAATTTTAAATCAATCTCTTGTTTAGTTTTTTCAGCGTGTTCGTATTGATATATGTAAGCATTAATTTCAAGATTTTTGAGAATATCTCTATACTCTAAATATTTTTTAGCATCTTCGCTCTGGCGTTTTAATGGCCCTAATCTACGCTCAACTTCGGTCAAAATATCGTTAGCACGTGACAGATTGTCTCTAACTCGTGCTAGTCTATTCTCTGTCTCTGTTTTACGTGCTTTATATTTTGCAATACCTGATGCTTCTTCAAATATTGCTCGGCGTTCCTCTGGCTTAGACTGAATAATCTCTTCCACTCTACCTTGTCCAATGATAGAATAACCATCCTTGCCAATACCACTATCATAAAGCATATCACGAATATCTTTTAATCTACAAGGATTGCGGTTGATATAATATTCGCTGTCGCCATTACGATAAAGTTTACGCGTGATAACCACTTCATCATATTCAATATTAAACCATTTATTAGTGTTGTCAAAAACAAGTGACACTTCACAATAACTTAATTTTTTACGTTTCTCAGTTCCAGCAAAAATTACATCTTGCATAGATTTACCACGCAATGCTTTGCTAGATTGCTCACCAAGTACCCAACGTATAGCATCACTAACGTTTGATTTACCACAACCATTAGGTCCAACTATCGCTGTAATACCACCATCAAAACTGATATGGGTCTCATCTGCAAATGATTTAAACCCCATCATTTCAATTTCTTTAAATGTTATCATACATTTCCCTTTAAAAGAACTGATAACATTATACCAAAATCACACTAAATTTCAAACTAATTTTAGCGATAAAAACAAAAAATTCACTATAAAAGTGAATTAAATACTAGTATATAAATTTGAATTTTTTAAATATACTATCAATTTGTTTGATTTTTTATCAAAAACAATAATTCATTTTCATCAACTAGTCGTATGTTTAATGCTTTTGCTTTATCAAGTTTACTGCCTGCATCTTCCCCAAAAATAACCATATCAGTTTTTTTGCTGACACTAGTGCTGACATTTGCACCCATACTCATCAAAATTTTAGTTAAGTCTGGGCGAGTATAATTCTGTAGTGTACCTGTTAAAACAACCGTTTTGTTCGCGAAATTTGGATTAGTTATTTGTTTACTAGTTTTATTTATTTTAACACCTAACTCAAATAATTTTTCTATATTTTCAATATTGCTTATGTCGTTAAAATAATCAATAATACTAGTTGCAACAATTTCGCCAATGTCCTCAATCATAGTTAAATCTGAAATATTTGCAGATTTTAACGCATCAATTGAATCGTATTTTTGCGACAAGACAAAAGCGGTCTTTTTACCAACATTCATTATACCTAATGCAAAAATAAAATTTGACCAATCAATAGATTTACTTTTTTCTATACTTGTGAGTAAATTACTAATTTTTTTATCTTTAAATCCTTCCAAACCAGTAAGCATACTTTCATTTATATTAAATAATTCATACGGATAAGCAATATGATATTTTTCAAATAAAAGTTTTAATGTTTTTTCGCTCAATCCTTCAATATTAAAGGCATCACGCGAGACAAAATGCGTGAGTCTATCAATAATTTGTTCGTAACAGCCTTTGTGATTGACACAAAAAAGATTAGCGCCAATTGTCACTAATTCGCTATTACAACTTGGACAATATTTTGGTGCAACAATATTACGCTTATCGTGAGATTCTTCTGCTAATCCCATAACTTCTGGAATAACTTCATTGCTACGCCTTACAAACACTCTGCTGTTTATACTGATGTTTTTTCTCTCTATATCTTGTGTATTATTAAGTGTGGCTCTACTAACTGTAGCACCACTCAGTTCAATTGGGTCAAGTATTGCAATAGGCGTAATCTTGCCCGTTCTACCCACCTGCCATACAACATCTTTTAACTCTGTACTGAGTTCGACTGGCTTAAATTTAAACGCCATAGCCCATTTAGGAAATTTATTGGTATAGCCAATGTCATCACGTACTTTGACATCATCCACCTTAATAACCATACCATCAATCATAACATCTAGTTTATCTTTGATTGTGTCAATGTGATTAATTTCAGTTTTCACTTGCTCAATATTAAATAATTCTTTAAAATAATCACTTGTCAAAAATCCTTGACTCACGATAAAATTATGCATTTCTTTTTGTGTGGTCAATTCTATATCTTCAACTAATGAAACATCATAACAGAAAAAATCTAATTTCCTTTTTGCTGTCTCTCTTGGGTCAAGGTTGCGCACAGCGCCCGCTACGCCGTTACGCGGATTTTTTAATGGTATGTCTGCGGTTGTATTGTATTCTTCAAATGCTTTATTGGTCATCATACATTCGCCTTGAACAATCAGTCTACCCTTGTGTTTAATTGTCAAAGGAACGCTTTTGATAGTTTTAACCTGTTGAGTGACATCTTCACCAATCACGCCGTTGCCACGCGTTGTTGCAGATTTGTAATGACCATTATTGTACTCAATTACAACTTTTAAGCCATCATATTTATATTCTAATGAGAATCTTACGTTGTCATTCATAACGACTTTACGTATATCACTCATCCATTTTTCCATATCTGCAAAATCTTTTACTTTATTTAAACTATAAAGCGGAATCTCGTGTTTGTGTTTCTTAAAACCATCTAAAATGTTATCGCCAACACGCTGGGTAGGACTATCAGGCAAAGAATAACCTAGTTCGCGTTCTAGGTCTACAAGTTCGTAATACAATGCATCATACTCAGCGTCCGAAATAGTTGGATTGTCATATGTGTAGTAGTTCAAGTTGTGCTTATTTACTTCGTTCGTGAGATAAACTAAGCGCTCGTGTTTATTCATCTTAATCCTTAAATTCTATTGGCGCATATTCAAGTGAAAGCATTTTTTCGCCAACACCTTCAAATTTGATTTTAACACAATGATTTGCACTATTTGGTGTAATCTCTGTAATTTCTCCCTCCCCAAACTTTGGATGGATAACTTTTGCTCCTAGTTTAATGCGTGAAAAATCTACAGACTTTTTCTCAATCGTCGATTTACTAAAAGTATAATTTTGTGTAATATTGTTGTTTGATTGTAATGTTTTCATATCATATCCTCCTATTCTATTATTGTAATTATTGTATGTGGTTGGTGTCGTTTTTATTTGTTTATCTAAACCCATCTCACGAATAAATCTTGATTTTGCGCTATAATCTCGTTTACCATACAGAAAACGCGAACTTGCGCTAGTTAAATATAATTCACGCTTAGCACGTGTCACTGCAACATACATAAGTCTGCGCTCTTCTTCTAAATCTTCTCCTTCATCGCGTGATATTGGGAAAATACGCTCTTCGCACCCGACCACAAAGACTGTGTCGAATTCTAATCCTTTTGCGCCGTGGATTGTTGCAATCACGACACCATTGCCATCATCATTATCAATTGCGGATGATAATGTAACTGATTCTAAATAATCTAAAATTGTAGCACCATCATTATTTTCTTCAAACTCTTTAACACTTGATGACAAAGAATTTATATTTAAATATCGCTCGTATTCTGACTCATTATCTAGGTCAAATGATTTTAAAATATCACACCTATCTAACATATAACTAAAAAAATCATACATAGTTAATTCATTGATTTTAGTTTCTAAATCAGTGAATATTGATTTAATAGCTTTTAACTTGTCTTTTAATGGATTAGGTAAAATTTCGTTTTCATAATTCATAACGACATTTTTAAGATTAGTTTGATTTTTGATAGCGATAAGTTTTAATTTATCAATACTAGCATCTCCTATCCCACGCTTTGGAAAATTGATTATACGTTCAAAACTTACATCATCATCTGGATTAACTATCGCCATCAAGTATGCCAACACATTTTTTATCTCAGCACGTTCAAAAAATTTAAAACCATGATAAATAATATGTGGAATATTGTATGCCAACAATTTCTCTTCAAAAGTACGTGACAAAGAATTCACTCGCATTAATATTGCCATATCGTGATAAGCTAAGCCTTCATTATGTTTTTTTATTATTGTCCTTACCACAAAATCTGCTTCATCTGTCTCATTAATGGCGTTGTAATAACTGACTTCTGAACCCTCATCGTTATCTGTATATAGTTTTTTATCTAATCGATTTTTGTTGTTTTTTATTATCTCGTTTGCTCGCTCCAAAATCTTTTTTGTACTGCGATAATTCTGTTCCAACTTAAAAATTTTACATTCTGGAAAGTCGTGCATAAAATTTGCTATATTATTAATATTTGCACCACGCCAACCATAAATTAATTGGTCTTCATCCCCTACAACAAGGATGTTTCTAGTCTTGCTGGCAAGCAGTTTTATAATATCATATTGAATGGTATTAATGTCTTGAAATTCATCTACACTAAAATAATGATAACGATTTTGAATACTCGCTAAAACTTCTTTATTATTAGCAATTAAAAGATAAAAATTTACCAACAAGTCATCAAAATCCATTGCATTATTTTTTCTTAATTCATCAGCATAGCTGTCCGCAAAAATCTTAAATTCTGCCATATTCGTATCGTATCTATTGATTTTTATAAACTCATCAACCGACATATTATCATTTTTAATCGTTGATAAATAACTTTTGAATTTATTTTTAACACTTTCATCATCTATCTTCATAGATTTAAAAATATCTCTTTGTATTTTAGCGCTATCTGAATCACTATATATTGTAAAATTTTCTTTATAACCATTTAGAAAACTAGCATATTGTCTAAGCATCCTAACACAAAAACTATGTATTGTGCTTACTGAAACCAAATTACCACCTGGTTCAATTTTCACAATACGCTCTTTCATTTCATTTGCAGCTTTATTAGTAAATGTTATAGCGAGAATATTGAATGGTAAAACTCTACGCTCAGTTATTAAATATGCAATATGATAAGTAAGGACACGTGTTTTACCACTGCCAGCACCAGCACTGACCATAATGGGGCCATCAGTGCATACCACTGCGTTATATTGCTCATCATTCAACAATTTTTTATAATCCATTCTAACCTCAATAAAAAAATAAGCTTCCCTATTTTTATTATATCAAATTGGGATAATTATGGCAAACATTTATGAGATTTAAATATAAACTTTATATTTAATACTTGTAATTTTAATAAGAAATTTTAATATAATCTTGTCTAATTTTGTTTTAAAAATCCACTAGATAACTAGTGGAAATTATTAATAACGAGATTTCTTCATCGCGCGTTTGCGTGCTGCTTTTTGCTTTTCTTTCTTAGCAACGCTTGGCTTCTTATATTCAGTTTTTTTCTTCAAGTCGCCAATTATACCGTCTTTTTGACATTTACGTTTAAAACGCTTCAATGCACTTTCAGGAGATTCATTCTCTCCGCAACGAACTGTTGTCACTCTTACTCACCCACTTTTAATTTAAAATTCTTTTTTATTTTAAACTAAATTATTAATATTGTCAAGATTTTTTAACTAATTTCTAAAAATCTTTTAATTTTTCACCACCTAATATATGAATGTGAACGTGACCTACTGTTTGACCACCATCTTCGCCTTGATTGACAACCAATCGATAGCCATTAGTTATACCTAGCTCTTCTTGACAATGAGATATCTTAGAGATTATCTTCGCTAATACATTAATCCCCTCTTCTGTCATCATATCAATATATGGCACATGTGTATTGGGTATTGCAATCAAATGTACTTTTGCTTGCGGATTAATATCTTTTATTATCATCATATCATCATCTTTATATAATGTGGTGCTAGGCAATTCACGTTTCCTTATTTTGCAAAAAACACAATCTTCCATAACTCTCTCCTAATAAATTATTCTACTCCTATCATACCATTTTTATAAGGTTTAATCAAACTTATTTCAATAATTTCGCCAATATTTTTTTTGCCTAAAATGTATGTATAAATGTAATTCTCAGTATAACCTAACGAATATTTACCATCAAATTCTTCAATCAAAATTTTATGCGATGTATTTATATTCTTCTCGATAAAATCACGCTGACACTGCGCTTTAATATCAAGCAGGATATTCATACGTTGTTTAATTATAGCGCTATCTATTTCATTGTTTAGTTTACACGCAACTGTGCCTTTTCGCTCGCTGTAAGGGAATACGTGCATTGATGAAAACCCTATTCTTTTTATATTCTTTATTGTCTCAAAAAATTCTTCATCCGTTTCGCCTTTAAACCCAACGATTATATCTGTAGATAAACAAGCATTATTAAATTTAGATTTTATTTTGTCAGTAATTGAAATAAATTGTTCTATTGTATAACGCCTATTCATTCGCTTTAATGTATTGTTGCAAGCCGACTGCAAACTCAAATGAAAATGCGGACAAAAGTTTTTGCTATTTACTAAAATCTCTAACATTTCATCATCAATAACATTACATTCTAACGAAGACAGCCTAAATCGTTTGTTGAGTTTGTCCACTTCTTTAATTAGTGTTTTTAATGCTGGTTTGCCATCAATTCTATAGTCGGACATATTGATACCAGTAAGGACAATTTCGCTCGCTTTTGTTTGACAAATTTCATCAATAATGTCAGTTAAATCTCTACTCCTACTGCGACCGCGCATAAAAGGAATTAAGCAATATGTACAAAAATAGTCACAGCCATCTTGAATTTTAATGAACTGCCTTGTGCGTGTTTCTATTGGTCGTGCCGTGTTTTTGTAATGCGTTTCTATATCAATTAGTTCTTTATTCTCACGTGAAATAAAGTCCATAATATTTTCCTTACCCGCATTGCCAACAATCGCTAAAACATCTTTATTTATTAAAAATTGTTTTGGATTATTCTGGACAGCACAGCCACATACTACAATTTTGGCATTTTCATTAAGTTTTTTTATTTTAGTCAATGCTTGTCTTGACTTTCGCTCGGCAATATTCGTGACTGCACAAGTGTTTAATATATATACATCTGCAACAACGTACCCTTCACTTATTTCGTAACCAGCGGACTTTAATTGTGACAAGATTGATTGACTCTCGTATTCATTGACCTTGCAACCTAAAGTAATCACGCTTGCTTTCATCTTTCGACCGCCTTTAAACTACTGACCGCACTTACACACGCTACCTCTGCTCTAAGAATAGTTTTTGATAAACTTATAGGAGTTGCAAAACTAGAAAAATATTCTGCTTCTTTCTTAGAAAACCCGCCTTCTGCGCCAATAATCACAGCGTACGAATTTGCGTTAAACGCTTTTAATTCATCCGTTGCATTTTCATACGCGAAGAATATTCTATCATAATTTGACTTCTCTTTTTCAATATCTAATTTATCTATTATGTCAATCTGCATTATATCTGCACGCTCACACTGTTTACTAGCCTGCATAGCAATATATTTTAATTTATCTAATTTGCTACTATCAATTTGCGCTATTGAATAGTCACTTTTGAATAATTTGACAGATTTAACGTTTAATTCTGCCAAGTTGTCAATTGCTGTTGTTAAAGCATCATTTTTAAGCATTGCTAAATACACTGTAATATTATCAATATTATATGCTTTGTTAATTTGCTTTTTTTGACATTTACAAATAACTTCGTTCTTTAAAATTTCTGTGATAGTTAAAAAATAATCATAACCATCGCCAGTAAAACCAATAATCTCATCGCCAAGTTTTGCTCTGCGCACTTTTAATAAATGGTTGGCCTCTTTGTCTGATACAACGTATTTATTTTGAATAAGTTTTACAAAAAATCTGTTATCCATTTTTCCCTTTTAAATTTTGAACAGCATCATACACATCATTGTTATATATGTAACTACCGCTAACCAGAATATCTGCGCCTGCTCTAATACATTGAGGAGCGGTTTTGTCATTTATGCCACCATCCACTTCTATTAAAATATCTTTATTTAAATTGCGGACATGTTTAATCTTTTTTAATGCGCTTTTGTCAAATTCTTGACCAGTTTTGCCTGTCTGTACGCTCATAATAAGCACCATATTGATTTTGTCCAAATATTTATCAATCTGTTCAATATCAGTATTAAGGTCAACTGCTAAACCAACCATTTTACCCGCTTTTTTGATTTTTTTAATAAGTTGCAATATTTTATCTTCTTGCAAAACTTCAATATGGAATGTAATAATATCCGAACCATATTTTATGTACTTAGAAACAACTTTATCTGGTTCATTTACCATTAAGTGTGTATCAAAAAGTAGGACAGATTTTTCCCTTAACTGCTCAATATAAGTGTAATCAATCGACTGATAGCGTGTGTAACTACCATCCATTACATCAAAATGATACATATCAGCACCATAATTCTGCACACGATTTAAATATTCAATTTGGCTAGACATATTACGTCCCGCTGGTAAGCTAGATGCTGAAATAACAACTTTTTTCATATTTATCCTTTATATTAGTATAGCATATTATTTAAAATAATTAAAACATTATTAAGATTTTTATAATAATTTTTTTATAAAAATATTTTTTTATTTTGCATTAGTTATAAAATAACGAAAAATTAAAACTTTTTATTAATTTTTTTGATAGCAACATTTTAATAAATTAAAAATTTATAATAATTATTCATTGTTTGATTTTAAATTTTTTAATGTTTTAGCACGCAACATTCCACACGCACCCTCAATATCACTACCTTGACTGCGCCTTAACGTTGCAGACATACCTAAATCATTTAGTTTTTTTACAAAAGCATATGCTTCTTTTTTCGTGGTTGCTTTTAGACTACCACCATTAGGATGAAGGCATATAACGTTTATATGGCATAATAAGTTTTGTGTTAAATCACGCAATCGCATAGCATCAGCAAAACTATCGTTTGTATCTTTAATCAAGCAATATTCAAACACAACACGCCTATTGGTCGAATTGGTGTAAAAATGTAGTGCATCAATAATTTCTGCAATTGAATATCTGTTGGCTATTGGCATTATTGTGCGCCTAACCTTATCAGTAGTGGCGTGTAGCGATACGCATAATGTAATATTGTATTTTAGTGTTGAAAATTCTTTGATTTTATCTACAAGCCCGCAAGTAGAAATTGAAATATTCCTTTCACTCAAATTAAAACCATCAGATGATGTTATTAAATCAAGCCATTTGACAACATTATCATAATTATCGAATGGTTCGCCACTGCCCATCAGCACAATATTTGTAAAATTACGCTCTGTGCATTTGCCATTATCCGCATTAACTATAGCAATAGTAGATAGCATCTCGCCCGCTGACAAATTCCTAATCAACCCATTCAATGTGGATGCACAAAACTTGCACCCCATTCGGCAACCAACTTGAGTTGACATACAGATTGTATTGCCATATTTTTGAGTTAGGAATACACATTCAATAATATTATCATCATATAATTTTAAAAGATATTTTTTTGTACCATCACGGCTGGTAAGAGTTTTATATATTTCGATTGGTTTAAGATAATATTCTTGTTTTAATTCGTTAATCATATTTTGTGGTAAATTAATATCAGCATAATCTTTTGCTTGCAAAATAGCATCAAAAATTTGTTTAGCTCTAAAGCTAGGATATTTATTTAACATATTTTTTAATTCAGTTAACGAATAATCACTAAGTATTTTCAATAATATCTCCTACAACAAATTTGTTAGAATTCATATACGCTTTTGCCTGCATACGCTGTTTACCTTCTGGTTGAAAATCTAATATTTCTATCGACTTGTCATTTGTAGCAATGATTAGACCATTCTTGTTGTCTGCAAATAAAATTTCTTTAGCTCTACCTGTGTATTCTGTTGTTTTAGCAAAAAACACTTTATATCTTAAATTTTTGTAGACAAAATAACATGTGGCATTCATTTCTCTACCACGTATAAGGTTGCAAAGTTCGCCTGCTGGTGTGTCGAAGTTTATTAACGAATCTTCTTTTTTAAGCATTGGATAATAACTGGCTTCGTTATCATTTTGTTTTTCGCCATTGTTTATATAATAATCAAAATTATCTAAGAATTCAGTTAAGCACTCTACACCTAGTGTAGCAATCTTATTAAATACGCTAGATGAAGTGTCTGTGTCTAAAATTGGAATTTCTCGTTTGATAAACATTTCACCTGTATCCACACCTAGCTCTGTTCGCATTATTGTAACACCAGTAGTTTTTTCGCCATTGATTATTGCCCATTGGATTGGTGCTGGTCCACGATATTTTGGTAGCAAACTTCCGTGCACATTAAAAGTGCCAAGTTTTGGAATATTTAAAATATGTTGTTTGATGATTTGACCATAACTAGCAGTTATAAAAATATCTGCATTTAGCAAACGCAAAATCTCTTCGCCTTCAATATTGAGTTTGTTAAATTGATAGATTGGTATATTTTTATCCAAACAATATTTCTTGATTGGCGAAAAAGTTATTTTATTATTCCTACCATTCACTTTGTCTGGTTGTGAAACAACTGCCACAATATTATATCCTTTGTTAACTAACCCAGATAAAATTGTGGTGCTAAATTCATTCGTACCAAAAAATACTATACGCAATCTTCATCCTCCTCTTTACCTAATGGCGGAACGCAAATTTTGTCAATATATAATACCCCTACCAAATGGTCGGCTTCGTGACAAATGCAAACAGCGGTCCAATCTTCACATTCTAACATAAAAGGATTACCAAATCGGTCATATGCTTTTACTGTAATTTTTTTTGGCCTTTTAACATAATTAAATGGTTCACTTACTGACAAACAACCTTCTTTTTTGTACTGCTCGCCCGACTTTTTAATAATAACAGGGTTAATAAACTCAATGCTCATACCATTTATATTGATTATGAAAACGTTTTTCAATACGCCTACTTGAACGGCGCTTAATCCAGCGCCTTGGCTAACATTCAAAGTCTCATGCATATCATCTAATAATTCCCATAATTTCTCATCAAAAACTTTGACAGGCTTACTTGTCTTTCTAATAAATTTATCTGTATAAGAAACAATCTCTCTAATTGCCATAATTTACCTCAAATTGTTTGGATTTATTTCAACAAATATTGAAACATCTTTTTCTATTATATCACTAATTTTATAAAAGTCACTAATAATTTCATCACTTGGTACAAATCTTGTTAAAATTTGATATCTGAATTTTGTTTGGATGCGCTTTATTGGTGCGGGCATTGCGGATAAAAACACAATATTTTTGCCGAATTTGACTTTTAATTCTTGACAAGCATCATACAACTTTTTTGTCACATCCTTTGCTCTATTATCACTCACACTTGAAACCAATATTCGCAAAATTGTAGTAAATGGAGGGAACATTGTTGTATGTCTCAAATTGATTTCTTTATCATAAAACCCTTCATAATCATAATTTCTGGCAAATCTGTATACATAATGTTTTGGTGCATATGTCTGTAACACCACATATCCATCATTATTTTTTCTGCCTGCTCGTCCCGCCACCTGTGTCACAAGTTCAAATGTGCGTTCATTAGACTTATAGTCACTATTGTATAAACTAACATCCGCATCCAAAATGCCTACAAAAGAGACATTTGGATAATCGTGACCTTTAGCTATCATCTGCGTGCCAACTAAAATGCTCGGTGTAGTGTTGGCGAATTTTGATAAAATCGTTTTATGTCCATTCTTGCCACGTGTTGTGTCATTATCCATTCTAAATATAGGTACTTCTGGGAACATTTCGCTTAATTCATTGCAAACTCGCTCTGTGCCAAGTGCACCATATTTAATTTTATCACTATGACAATTAGGACAATTTGTGAGCATTCTATAACGCTTACCACAAAAATGACATTTTAATTCACCATCTTCTTTGTGATACACCAAACTCACTTCACAATCATCACATTTTGCTCTATAACCACACTCTCGACACATTACAAATGATGCAAATCCGCGCCTATTGATAAATAAGATGGCTTGCTTTTTATTTTTGATACATTCTTCTAGTTTTGATAATAATTTTCTACTAAACGCACTGGTATTACCATCTAAAACTTCGATTAGCATATCGACAATCTCGATATGTGGCATTTCAAGATTATTTATTCGTTCGGGCAATCGCACTAATTGAAACTTACCATCAAGTGCTTTTTTGTAACTATCAATGTTAGGTGTTGCACTACCTAAAACTAGCGGACAATGATTATATCGTGCTCTAAACTCTGCCACATCATGAGTGTTGAATCTTGGGTTACTCTCACTGATATATGAAGAATCGTGCTCTTCATCAATAATAATTACGCCAATATTTTCAACTGGCGCAAAAATAGCTGACCTTGCACCTAATACAACGCGTGCTTCTCCATTGAAAATGCGTTCCCATTCATCATAGCGCTCACCTTCACTCAAACCGCTATGTAATACCGCCACATTATTAGGAAAGCGCGAATTAAAGCGTTGCATCATTTGTGGAGTAAGTGAAATCTCTGGCACGAGCATAATAGCAGATTTGTTATGTGCTAGTGCATCCTCAATGATATTCATATACACTTCAGTCTTACCGCTACCAGTCACACCTTGCAGTAAAAATGTGCGGTCAACATTTTTAATACTATCAACTGCAAATTGTTGAGATGCGGTAAGTTGTTTTCTATCATCATTAATTTTTTCAACACTAGGCGAACGATATGTCCTAATTTTAGATAAATTAATTATACCTTTATCAATAAGAGCTTTGACACTAGAAGAAGAAAACAAATTATTTAAATGTGTCAAATTGTCTTCGCCATATTCACTCAAATACGCAATTATGCTTAATTGCGATTTAGCACGCTTGCCAACAATAGAAATGGCAGTATCAAAATCCATATTAAGCGAACAGATTGCTGATTGCTTCTCACTAACATTGTCTTGTCTAACACAGGCTGGTAAAACAAGCTTGATACAATCTGTTAAACGCAAAAAAAAGTGTTTTGCTAAAAATTGACACATCTCTAGCGCCTCAACTTTTAGTTTGGGAACACTTTCAAGATTAGTTATAATTGGTTTTATTTTAGTTTCATCAAAATTGCTGTGTTCGCTTAAATTAATCACATACCCCATAACAATGCGACCAGAAAAAGGGACTTTAACACGCATACCAACCTTTGTATCTGGCAACGCTAAATAATCATATACTCTATCTACCGCATCATTAGATATGTCAACTACAACTTGTGCGTACATCTATTTAGATTGAACTCCAACAACTTCACCTTTAGCCACTTCATTAGCAGCGTAATCAATGGCAAGATTAGAACTACCATTGAGTATTGAAGGAATCTTATTCTCCAACACTTTTGCTCTGGCACCAACCACAACAGCAACAGCATAACGACAACCAAGTTTTTCAACAAGTAAATCAATAGGTGGTTCAAATAGCATAAACATCTCCTTAATATAACTTAATTATAATATACCGCTAATTATTTGTCAAGTTTTTTTGCTTTATGTTCATCAATAATCTTTTTTATTTCCTTATATAAAATATATGGTTCTTTTACGTATGATAAGCTATATTTAGCTCCTGACTGATTGGTTAGCGGACTAGCCATACTACCAAATGCTATTGTACCAGTATTTTTGTGTAATAACTTGTCTATCCAGTTAACGTTCACTACCAACGCACCTACCATAGCATAATCTAAACTCTTGTAGTCTATACCAATAAATCCAGTGCGAATAATTATTCGTTTATTTGTTATAGCATAGACTGTCTTATTGCACCAAAGAGCCATCATTATAATTGTTATCAGTATCAGCAATAAGCATACACCTAAAAATATCACAAATCCCCACAAAGATACCTCGCTGTCAAAATACAGACCAATAGCAATAGGTGTCACAAATATTGCAAAAATTATTATACCGATTACAATGGATGCCCACGCTCTTGATTTTACTGGGCGAACAGTTTTTTCCATTATTTCATCCTTATCTAATATTAATTCAAATAAATCTTTTTCCATAAAAACATCCTTTTTTAATATTAATACTTTATATTGTGCTTTTTAGTTATAAAATACCTAATATATTGTTATATTTTTAGTAAATATTAACTTTTCTTTTTTATTTTTTTTAATGCTAAATGAGCTGCATTTTGTTCCGCTTCGCGCTTTGTTGAACCTTGACCATAAGCAATAAATTCGTTATTTATAAACACATTTGCTCTAAAATTTTCTTGTCCGCTTTCTGTTAAATATGTTTCATCATTATATTTCAATTTTATTTTCATACCTTGTGTATATTCTTGCAGTTCAGATTTATAATCTACTGCTTTAACACCCTTTTTAAGCCTTTCTTTTATTTTTAACGCATCTAAAACAGCATTAGAAATTGAATGTAACCCAAATGATAAATACATTGCGCCAATCATACTTTCAATTGTGTCTGCTAAGATTGCATCAGACACACTTTTTTCTTTAAAACTTTTACCTAATCTAATACTTTTTTCAATATCCAATTCTTTTGCAAGCGAAGAAAGATTCTCCGTACAAACAAACATAGCGCGCACCTTGCTCATTTTCCCTTCGTTTTGATGTGCGTGTTTATATAAATAATCGCTAACTATAGTGCTGAGCACACTGTCTCCTAAAAATTCTAAGCGTTCGTTACTCTCAATCTTTTTGTCATGAGCGTATGAAGAATGAGTAAAAGCAAGGCTTTTTAACTCATCACTACATTTATTAAACAATTCGATAAACTTATTCTTCATTTTTCTCTACTGCTTTAGTTACCTTATCTATCAATTTATTTGAAGCCAATTGATATGCTTGTTCTATTGTGCTAGCGATACTATCTGCTTTTGAATTGCCGTGACATTTCAGTACAATCTTTTGCACTCCTAATAGTGGCGCACCACCAAGTTTACGATAATCATATTTTTTCTTGATATTTACCATTCCTTTTTTTAAGAACAAAGCACCTATTTTTGTTTTTAATGAAGATTTCATTACAGACTTAATTTCGCCAAACAAAATTTCAGCTGTACCTTCAATAGTTTTTAAACACACATTACCAGAAAATCCATCACAAACAACAACATCCACTGTACCACGCAACACATCACGAGCCTCAATATTGCCCACAAAATTCAATTTTGAATTTTTAAGCATTTGATAAACTTCTTTTATCATTTCACTGCCCTTTTCTTCTTCTGTACCAATATTTAAAAGTGCAATTCTAGGCTTTTTGACACCCATAGCGCGCATATATTCATTGCCCATTATTGCAAAATGTAGCAGATTCTCTGCTTTACATTCTGCATTAGCACCACAATCAAGCAACATTACACCACCATCATTCACTGTTGGTAAAATTGGCGCCAACGCTGGACGTGAAATATTCTTAATTCTACCTAATTTTAAAACTGCACCAGTAAGAGTTGCACCAGTACTACCCGCACTAACCAACGCCTCTGCATCATCATTTTGTTTTAAATAATCGTACGCAACCACAATACTGCTAGTTTTCTTTGTCCTTATAGCAACAGTAGGTATATCATCCATAGTTACAACATCAGGTGCGTGTACAATCTCAAGCCTGTCAGAAACAAATACTAAACTTTGCAATATCTCAGTAATTTTGTCTTTATCACCTACAAGTACAATATTTAATTTTTCATTTTTTTGAAGCGCTTTAACTGCGCCAGCAACAATTTCGTATGGCGCAAAATCACCACCAAAAGCATCAACAACAATCTTCATACATTTCTCCTAATATAACTTAATAATTATACTTAACATTTTAACATTTTATAGTTAAAATGTAAAATATTTGTATATTTTTTTTACAAATTTTTAAAAATGGTCTTGAAAAACACATTTTTGTATGCTATTATGAAGAAAAGGATAAAAAACTATGAATTTCGATTTAAAATTTGTTTATCAAAATGCATATGGTAAAAACGCTACACCAATCTTTAATAACAAACGTGAATTTTATAAATTAACATTTAGCTTAATTGTTTCTAGCGCATCGGAATGTGTTGAAAATAAATTATTTTCAATTGAAGATGTTAGTTTTATTCATTTGTTTTTGTATTTTTTGAATAAATCAGGACTCACACTTAATGACCTTTACAATGTTTTAGAACAACGAGAAGGTAGCGTACAGACAAATGGTTACAATAATCTAGACCATTATTTAATGTCACATTATTCAAGTAATAATTTATTTTCTAAATTTGCATCACGTAAAAATTACAACTATCAATCATACAAATTTGTCCCATCTGACTGTTTAATGTTGTTATTTTCGTTTGAAATCTTAAATAATTTAAGCAATATTTCAAAAAAGAATTCTGAACTTCTATACCTTTTGTTTGAAGAAGCTTGCAAAATTAATTGTAAACCAGAAGAAACAGATTGCTTTGATAAATGGGCGCAAGAATTTATTTCTCAAAATGACATACCTATTAAAAGTATTAAAACTGTAATAAATAATATGTTAGATAAATATGCTTCATTAGACAACAACGCTTCATATATAACTCGTATAAGATATGAAATTTGTAAAAAATTTAATAGCAAATTAGTTAATAAACTCAATGAACAAATTAAACAGAAAAAATTAAATAAAGACCTATCCAACCTTTCATCGCATCTAAATCGTAAAATTGCCGGTCAAGAAGAAGCATTGAATACCATTTCTGATAAAATTGTAAGTTCTTTTATAGGATTTCGCTCAAACAAAAAACCTTTGGCATCATTCTTACTTACTGGCCCTACAGGTGTTGGAAAAACTGAAACTGCCAAAGAAATTGCTAAATATTTAAATGTACCTTTGTATACTGTCGATATGACAACATTTAAATCAAAAACAGATGTTTCTAGGCTTACAGGTGCATCCCCTAATTATGTCGGTTACAATGATAAAAATATGTTTTGTGATTTTATCCAAAACCATCCAAATGGCATCATTTTGTTTGATGAGATTGAAAAAGGTCATCCTGATTGCTTAGATATAATTATGCGAATGATTGATGAGGGATTATTCACAAACGCAAAGGGTGAAGTTTTCTCTCTTAATAATAATATTATTATTTGTACAACTAATTTTTCTAGCAATAATAAAAAAATCGGTTTTAATAACAATGAATCAATTGAAGAAAAGGTAACATCACCAGATGGATTTAAAAAAGAAATTATAGGTAGATTTAATGCTGTTATCGAATATAAACATCTAACTGATGAAGCGTGCAGAACGATTGTTAGTATGATGATAAAGGAAAAAATTAAAACATTTAAGGCAAACGATTTTAACAACATTCAAATTAGGGTCACAAATGATATGATGGATAAAATTCTTGAAGATGCAAACGTAAAATTATTAGGTGCGCGTGATTTGGAACACTCAATTCAAAATAACATAATATCCGAAATAGCAAATTATATTATAAAAAATAAACCTAAAAACGTTACAATCACGATTTCTTCAAATGGGATAAAAATAAAAAATAAGAATGTAACAAAAAATGAATTTTATAAGAATGTAAATAAAGAAATACTTAATGCACAATAATTACAAAGAATATAAAAAAGGCGATTAGATTTAATCGCCTTTTTTGTGCTAACAATAATTAATTATCACAAACTTAGATATAATATTTATTTGCTCTCTTTTTTGTCAGTATTAACAACTTGCTTACCATCATAATAGCCACAATTCTTGCAAACTTGGTGTGCCACTCTCTTTTCGTGGCAATGTGGACATTCAACTAATGTAGGAGCAGCTGCTTTATAATTAGCACGACGTTTATCACGTCTTGATTTTGACACTTTAGCTTTTGGAACTGCCATAATTAACCTCCATAAAAATTCGTAACTTTAAAATTGCACAGCAAAATAAAGCCACTCGACAAACATATGAATTAATTATAGCAAGTAATAAACGATTTGTCAACTAGTTTGAAATCATAAATTATAAAATTTATTTAACTAACTCGGCAGTTTCCATTGCTATCATATATTCTTCATCAGTTGGTATACGGTATACTTTTACTTTACTACCCTTCTTTGTAAACTCTTGAATTGTACCACGTGGTGCAGATTTGTTAGCTTCGCTATCAAAATCAATACCAAGATATTCCATATCACGACAGACCGCCTCTCTAACCAAATGGTCGTTTTCGCCTACGCCAGCAGTAAAAATAATATAATCTACACCATTCATAGCAGCAGAATATGCACCAATATATTTTTTGATTGAATAAACCAACATATCAAATGCAAGTTTCACGCGCGGTTTATCAAGATTAGCATCAATATCTCTTAAATCACTATATCCACCAGATATACCATACAAACCACTTTTTTTATTCAATAGATTGATAGCATCTTCTGCTGATAAATTTTTAATTTTCATTATTTGAGGAATGATTGATGCATCAATATCGCCCGAACGTGTACCCATAACCACGCCAACTAAAGGTGTGTACCCCATTGATGTATCTACACATTTACCATCTTTTATAGCACAAATACTACTGCCACTACCTATGTGACAAGAAATAATTTTCTTACCCTTCAAGTCGCCAAATAATTCATTACATTTTTTAGCAATATATTTATGACTAGTACCGTGCGCTCCATAGCGTCTAATTTTATGTTCGCTATAGAACTCGTATGGCAAAGCATACATATATGCGTATTCTGGCATAGTTGAATGGAACGCGATATCAAGTACGCCAACATTTTTAACATTAGGCATAAGTTCCATACAAACTTCTACACCTAACAATGCTGGTGGATTGTGAAGCGGTGCAAAAGCAATGTTTTCTTTAAATTCTTTTAGCACATCTTTTGTAATAATCATAGATTTATTATATTTTTCGCCATAGTTAACCAGTCTATGACCTATTGCCTTGATTTCATTTAGACTACTGATAACACCTAACTCTTTACTTGTCAAAGTATTAAAAAATAATTGGAACGCTTCTTTATGTGTAGGCATATCTGCGTTGATAACCTTTTTTTCATCCGTTTTGTAATCCATAAATGCGCCATCTAAACCTATACGTTGGCAATACGCTTTGGCTATAACCTTACCATCAGTAGATTCCATAAGTTGCGCTTTTAGACTACTACTACCTGAATTAACAACTAATACTAACATTTTCTCTCCTTAATTTTAATAAAAGCATAATATCATAATTTTTCAAAAAAAACAAAAAATTTGTGATAAAATATAAAATTTTATTATTAATTATTTATTTTTTTTGATAATTACAAATAAATTTAAATGTATTTAGAAATTAAACTAACAATTTTGTAATGACAACCGTATCAACTATTTCGTTCACATTGCAACCACGGCTTAAATCATTAACAGGATTATTAAAGTTTAACATAATAGGTCCAATAGCTGAATATCCGCCTAACCTTGCAGTCAGTTTATATCCTATATTGCCAGCATTGAGGTCAGGGAATATTAATACATTTGCATTTCCACCAACTTTGCTAGAAACACCTTTTTTGCTTGCGGTTTCACTATCTAACGCCGCATCAACTTGCATTTCGCCATCAATTAAATAATCCGCTTTTATTTTTGCAATCTCAGTCGCAAGATGAACCTTGTCCACCATTTCGCCTTTCGCACTACCCTTTGTAGAATAACTAAGCATTGCAACGCGTGCTGGCTCGCCAATAATGTTTTCCATAAATTCAGCACAAGATATAGCTATCTCACTTAAATCTTCAACGTTAGGATTCTCTACCAATGCAACATCTCCAAAAACATAAGTTTTGTCATCTTTAACCATAAGCATTATTCCTGTCACTATATGTTTATTTGGCTTTGTTTTTATAATTTGCAATGCTGGGCGTATAGTGTTGGCAGTTGACCAAGTTGCACCTGCCACCATACCATCTGCTAAACCCGACTTTATCAGCATACACGCAAAATAATCTGGCCTATGTATCGTTTCACGTGCAACTTCTAAAGTCATACCTTTATGTTTACGTAGTTCATAAAGCGAATGTGCAAATTCTTCCAATCTATCAAAATTATCAATATCAATTATTATGCAATTATCTGATTTAAAATCTTCATCATAATCACTTGCATTTCCAAAAACGATAATTTTTGATAAGTTTTCTTTTAAAATAATTTTACACGCTTCATAGACACGATTATCTGTGTTAGCTTCTGGCAAAACTATTGTTGCTTCTATTTTTTTTGCTTTACTTTTTAATTTTTCTATAAAATCCATTTATTCCTCCAACAATGATTTAATCTTTTGAATATAATTTTTAAAACTATTTACACCATTTCGTATTGCCTGCTCAACTGCATCTTTTGAAAAATCCAATTGACTTATTTCAGGCTGAGAGATTGTGACTCTTATATCAGACAATTGTGGTTTTAATTTAACAATCGTTTGTGTTAATAATGTGGAAGCATTTAAAAATGTTTCTATCATTTTCATTTTATTTGTTTCTACTTGCTTATGATACTCACCAATCACATCAATAGAAACAATAACTGCTTCTGGCATAATCTGTCGCGCAACATCCTCAGCAAGATTATTTACTATTCCGCCGTCGCAATACAATTCATCATCTATTTCACATATTGGGAATACCCCAGGAATAGAAATGCTGGCTAAAATAGTTTGATTTAATTTACCAGACTTAAATACTTTAGCTTTACCTTTTTTTAAGTCAGTAGCTACCGAAATAAATTTTATATCACAATCAGCGTGTGTCTTATCACCAAGTGAAGAATTTAAAAAATTTTTAACCTTATCAACATTTAACAAATTGCCTTTAAATAATGTAGATATTAAAGAAAAATTACCTAAACTATTAAAATTAAGCGCTTTTTCACGTAGTTCATTAATCGTGTAGCCAGCCGAATACATACCCCCAACCAGTGCACCCATAGATGTCCCAACGATAAGGTCTGGTCGCAAATTGTGTTTTTCTAACAACTTAAGCACGCCAATGTGAGCATATCCTTTTGCCGACCCTCCGCCTAGAACAAGAGCCAGTTTTTTCATATCTTCTCCTAATATTTAATATATATTATATATGATTGCACAAATAAAATCAAATAAAAAAAAACCTTTTTTAAAAACTAAGTTATTAATAGTATTATTAGTAGCAATATGCATCATTTTCATCAGTTCGCCAAAAATGTATGCAAATTCATGTTT
>CASFFJ010000064.1 GCA_949293915.1 uncultured Christensenella sp. | reverse complement strand
GAAATATCTTGTAATATTTTAATTTTGTTTAATTAAAATCAAATAAGTATAAATCTATATGGTTAAAATTCGTAGAATAAAATTTAGTTTAAGATACGTATATCTAATTAAAAACGAATAAAAATATCAAATCACAAAAAATGCAAATAATATTGTTATCTAAATTTTTAGGTTAAAATAAATATAAATCAATTGAATTAAACATATTATCAGTTGATTTATTTTATGCTATTTTACAATTATTTTTATATTGAATCTACAATTATTTATCAAAATTTTTGTCTTTTAAACTAAACAAAATTTTAAATTTTTATCATACAAAAATAACAAATTAACTAAATTATTAAAAAACAATATTAGCATAAACGCAAATATGCACAATGGCAAAAAATAAATATTGTGAAAACAATATGATTTTTGTTTACTAAAAAAACCACTAGATTTTTGCTACTAACAGCACGTTTCTAGTGGATTAATTTATAATAATGATTTTAAAATGAATTGATATAAAATATTTTACGCATCTAATCACAAAAATTTTAATAGAGTACATAAAAATTTTTATCTGCGTGGGCCTTCTCCCATAATATATTGCACATTTGGATAAGCGATGATATCAATAAATTGTCTATCCATAGGACTAGTGATAAAGAATGCTCTACCACGCGGAGCAGTAACGATACCTTCTTGCTCACGTTCGTTAATACCGCCTGCTGATTTGTAAAGTTCAAGTAAGTCCGCCATATCATTAGGCGCCAATTGCAAAATCAGACTATATTGACAAGCATTAATAATTGCTGCCGACCTACGCTGAATCTCTGGTGAACCTAAGAAGTCTTTAATATTTTGCGTAATAACAATTTCCATACCTTGATATTTACGAATACGTTTAGCCATTTCAGCCATAAAGTTAAGCGCAACCGGACTGTCTGGGTCAATAAACATATGTGCTTCATCGACCGCAACGACAACTTGACGTTTAATGTCCTTGCCTGTACGATTGTAATATTCTTCATTAAATCGTTTATTATTAATAATTTCGTTGTTTAAATATTTAAACACAAGTAACATTTGCGCATTGGCAAGTTTATTGTTTTTACTAGCAAACAAAGTCTGGAAGTCGAAAGTAATCAAGTTTTCATCTGTCAAGACAGATGTTGGGCCATTCCATAAATCTGAGTTACGCCCACCTGTTGCGAATTTTTGGATATATGTTTCTAACACAAGTAGGTTGTTTCGATAGAAGGCATCTTTTGTCGTTTTTAATTTGTTCTTAATTAGCGCAAACAAGTCATCAAATATAGGATAATCTTCTGCCTTTAACTTGCTTATATCTGTCTTCTCACTAATACCTTTTTTGTTATAAAGTTCTACAACTAAAGTATTCAATGTTTCAAAAGCATCCGAACTGATACCTTCCAAAATAGCACGGAAGAATTGCTCTAAGAATTGCAAGTGCGTAAAGAATGTCTTGTTGTTACCCTTCTTAACCAAATCATCAATATTTTGATCATCAATATCTTCCTTGCCATCATTCATACTATCAAGGTCTTCAAGTGATGCCATAATGTGGAACGGATTAAGAATACCCGACCTATTAGTACCAACATCGATAACTTTTCCGCCAAGATTCAGTGTCAATGCCTCATACTCGTGTTCTGGGTCCAATATAAACATTTTTGTTCTGTCTGCTGCAAGGTTAGTCAAAATTGTTTTAACTGCATACGATTTACCCGAACCTGATTTACCAATAACCATAAGGTTAGAGTTAATACGACCAGTCTTTGCATCACGCACAAAGAAGTCGATAAACACAGGATAACCACTTGATGATGATTTACCCAAACAAAAGCCCGCTTGGTCCTGCATTAATGAATCGACCATAGGGAAGGATGCAGCAATTGTTGTGCTTGGCATAATTCTGTAAAAATATTTTAGCGTATCAATTCTATTTACACTGCTAGACACAAACGCATCCACTTGTCTACCAAACAAGTCTGAATATTTAAAACCATATTGTTTCAATACATTTCGAACTTCTTTTCTGTTCTTTTCTTCTACTCGTAAGTGAATAGAGACATCATACAATTGCTCATTGGCTGTTTTGACATCTCTTAATAACTCTTGCAAAGTTTGAATGTCTGCTTGTCTCTCAATAATCTCACTTGAACGATATGTTCTATCAAGTTTTGACTCTTTTTCCATCACTGCGCGGTCGATTGCTTTTTCTCCCTTTTCTTTATCAACCGGCATAATGTTCATAATAACACGTGTGCCTTCTTGGTTAAATATTGGATACGCCCAACCATTACCAACTTCCAATGGATAATTGCTGATAACCATTTGTTTGTATGGCTTTTTGTCTATCTCGACACGTGCAACTTTAAATTCCACTTTTTTAGGCATAACCCAATCGTTGACCATACTTGGCGCAAGGTTTTCAATTTCTTTTTCTGAGAAAACTGCCTCATAATTACTCTTTAAAAATGCTATCAAATCATTTTCTTCCAATAGGCGCGAATTAATTGTATATTGCCCTGCACCAAGATCTCCAATAATACCCAATGCAGTTTCTTCAAGATTGATTTTGTCTTTACCAAACAATACCAAATAGAAATGACTTTGCAATATTGGTTCTGCCTTGATAGCATTGTTCAACGCTTCTACACGCTCTCTAAATATCAATGAACGCGTATTCATCTCAGCATCTGAATATTGTTCCGCCTCATAAAGTTCGTTTAATAATTCGTATTTTTTATCATCGTTTTTAAGCAACACATCAAAGCGCATTGGTTTAACTGTCTTAACAAGCATAGCACGTTGATATTGCGATATACGTTTCAGCGCTTTACTGAAAGTGAATATCAGTGAATCTTGAGCACTCTCTGGCATTAGGTCGAGCGCTACTGGTACCATCTCAATTACCATTCCTGAATATTCGCCGAAGTTAATTAATTTACCCTGCTCAATATCATAGAAAGGTGTCAATCTCTCCATAGGAGTATAGCCACGCTTTTTTTCTTTGCTAATATATTTCTTAGGGAAGGCAGCGAATCGCACCAACAACACGAGCGAACTATACAAGCGTAATCCTTCATCAATAGGTAGATATAACACTACACTTATCGCTATCCAAGCAAACAACGCATACCATCTGTAATCTACACCATCAAATATAAATAAGTTGCTGGCGATAATGACAATGGCGAAAATCAAACAAAGAATAGCGAGAATAATATCTCCAAATGTAATATTCTTTAAAAACTCTGTTTTGATTCTCGTTTTACCAGGAATGTATCTAATCATTTTACCCCTTTACTATTTTTTAACTCTTTTTCTTTTTATTGTTTTCAACTTCTTTTCTAATATTTAATTTAGCCTTTTCATTTCTCATCTGTTCATCAGCGTTTTGAGCAATTGTTGTTAATTTATCTAACATATCTTTTACACTGCTTTCAATCTTATTAATATCGCTTTGATTTGCTGCATCTTTGATTGATTGCTCGATTTTGTCTAAGTTGTCGCTAGAAATTTTAACTATGGAGCCATCCATATCAAATATTTTGCCATTTGCCGCTTTAATCGCATCAAAATAATTTTGTGCTTGAGTCAAATTATCCGCTTTTATTTCATTAACACGTTGAGATGCTTGATTAAATGTCGCCACATCTACTTTTAATTCAGAAATTTTTTGTTCTTTTTCTGCTTCTTTATCTTTTAAATCTTTACGTCTCCTAATACCAGCCACCTTTGACTTAATCTCATCATCAGAATATCCTGTTCCACCTTTTAGTCTCGTTGCTAACGCTTTTTCGTTGGTACCTAATTCTGTTGCAAGCGCAGTTAGATCAATACCAAACTTATTTTTTATGTTATTAAGAGCCGCACCATACTCTTCTGTATCTTTAGTACCACCAATAATAGTATTAAAATCTTCATCCATAAATCTAGCCAAGTTGATAGATTTTTCATAAGCTTTTCTAGCCCTACCTACTTTCTGACTTTCTTCAAGATGTGTTTGCATCTCTGCTGGTGTTTTAG
>CASFFJ010000063.1 GCA_949293915.1 uncultured Christensenella sp. | reverse complement strand
TTTTGAGAATTTTTTCTCCATTTTAATGGATAAAATTATTTCTTGTAACTTTCTAGAATAAGTTTTTTCATTAGATAGTAATGCATTTTTTATTAATTGTTGACTGATTGTAGATGCTCCTTGATTTTTTGATTGTGTGGTTAAATTTACTATACTTGCTTTAATAATTCGTTTTAAATCATAACCATTATGCGAATAAAAGCGTTTATCTTCTGTGTCTATAAAAGCATCAATAACATAATCTGGCAAATTTTCAATCTCAACAATGGACCTATTTGTATTGTATAGCGAATTGCTCTGCATATTTGCAGAATATACTTTGATTCCATTGTTTACACTAGTTAACTTATTTAAATCTAATTCGTATTTATTGTAAATAACAGCAAAAAATATACTCACAGATAAAAATAATATTGTGATAAAAATAGACATAATTAACAATATTTTTTTAGTTTTATTCATATTTTTTTTAGGCATTAATATATCTTATGCATTTTGCTAAATTTAATTATACAATCTAATTTTTATAGACATTTTTGCGTGTAATTTGTAAAATTTAGTTGAAAAAACTATATAAATATATTATAATATATTTATGAATAAAATAAGTGTAGAAAAAAACGTTAAAGAGAAATCTAAAATTATATCTTTTTATAACAACAAAACTTATCACATTGTTACATATGGTTGTCAAATGAATGTACACGAATCAGAGAAAATTCGTGGCATTTTAAATTCACTTGAAATGAATGAGACTGATGATATTCATTCAGCAGATGTGGTAGTTTTTAATACTTGCTGTATTCGTGAAGGAGCAGAAGATAGAGCGTATAATAACATTTTATTATTAAAAAATGATAAGAAAAAGAATAAAGATAAAGTTATAGTTGTGTGTGGTTGTATGTCTCAGCAAAAAAATGGCAAATATGATTTATCAAAATCAAAAATAGTAGACATTGTTATAGGTACACATAATATCAATGCTTTAGGCGAGTATTTGTTGAGATTCGCAATTAATCGTGATAAAATTTACGACATTTTAGACAAGCCTATTGCTAGTATGGACTCATCAGCGTGCGTGCGTGATGACAAAGTTAACGCTTATGTAAATATTATTTATGGTTGTGATAAATTTTGTACATATTGCATTGTCCCTTATGTTAGGGGTAGAGAGATGAGTAGACCTAGTCAAGAGATATATGCAGAAGTTAAAGATCTAGTGCAAAATCAAGGATACAAATATATCACATTATTAGGACAAAATGTCAACTCATATGGTAAAGATTTATCTGAACAAATGTCATTTGCTGAATTACTTGAATATTTGTGTACGATTGAAGGTGACTTTAAAATTAAATTTATGACATCACATCCTGTTGATTTTGATGATGATCTAATTAGAGTGATGAAACAACAAATCAAATTAGCAAAAACACTACATCTACCTGTACAATCGGGCAGTGACACAATATTAAAGCGTATGAATAGGCATTACAATATTAAGCATTATTTAAAAATAATAAAAAAACTTAAACGCGCTATTCCTAATATCGCGCTTTCTACAGATATTATTGTTGGTTTTCCAGGAGAAACAGATAAAGACTTTATGCAGACATTGAAACTTATTAAAAAAATAAAATATGATCAAATTTTCGCTTTTATGTATTCAAAGCGAACTGGAACGCCTGCATCAACATTTGATGATCAAATAGATGAAGATATTAAAACTTCTAGATTAAATAAACTTTTGAGACAACAAAAAATTATACAAAAAGAAAACATTAAAAAATATTTCAAAAAGACTTATGATTGTTTAATTAAATTTATCAATGGGGTGGCGGTAGGAATCACTGATGGTGGGAAAGAAATATATATCCCAAATTACAGATACACTAATCAAAATTATTTTATTTCGGTAAAGGTTGAAGATATTAGAAATCATAAACTTTCGGGAGTAATCAAATGAATAACATAGAAAACTTATCACCAATGATGCAACAATATCTTCAATTAAAAAAACAATATGAAGATTGCATTTTATTCTATAGGGTTGGCGATTTTTATGAAATGTTTTATGATGATGCGATTTTGGTTAGCAAAGAATTAGAATTAACTTTGACTGGCAAAGATTGTAGTGTTGAAAATCGTGCGCCAATGTGTGGTGTTCCTTATCACGCATATGAGACTTACGCTCAAAAATTGATAGAAAAGGGCTACAAAGTGGCTATTTGTGAACAAATGGCAGAGGCTAAACCGGGTATTAAATTAGTTCCGCGTGAAGTGATTAGAATAATCACACCAGGCACTGTTGTTGATAGTTCAATGCTAAATGAAAATAAAAATTCGTATATGATGAGCATTTATAAAAATAAAAATATAATATCATATGCGTATAGTGATTTATCAACTGGTGAATTTGCTGTAGCTGAATATCAAGGGGACAACTTGTTGGGTTATATTAACGACCAAATTGTTCGTGTTATGCCATCAGAAATTATATGCAATGTTGAGATGAAAGAATTTTCTAATAATCTTCCAGTATTATCAAATTCTAGCATAAAAATAAATGAATATTATACTTGGGCGTATTCTTTAAATAATGCTGAGAAGAATATTCTATCTCAATATTCGCTAAATAGCATTAAAGGTTACGATTTTGCGACAAATAATAAAATTATTGCTATTGGTTCATTGCTTGAATACTTTAAAGAAACACAAAAACGCGAATTGTCTCATTTAAAACTTCCTAATTTAATCAAAGATAAGCAATTTATGTATCTTGACACCAACACAAGACGTAATTTGGAGATTGAACAAACAATGCGTGAAGGTGCAAAATATGGCAGTTTATTTTGGGTTTTGGATGAAACCTGCACTTCGGGTGGTGCAAGAATGTTGCGCTCTTGGGTGCGAGAACCACTTCAAAATAAACAACAGATAGACTATAGATTAGATTTAGTCAATAGTATGTATGATAATCATATATTACGTGCAAATTTAAAAGAATCTTTATCTAAAGTGTTTGATATTGAGCGCTTAGTTGGTAAAATTGGTTATGGAAATGTTACACCAAAAGATTGCCAAGCACTATCAAATTCTATTAAAAACACACCTATTATTAGAGAAATATTATTATCTTCAAACAGCAAAAATCTTGTTGAACTTGCTAATAAAATAACAGATTTGACAGCTATTAGCAACTTGATTGATTCTGTCATTGCAGATGAATTGCCAGCACTTTTAAAAGATGGTGGATATATACGTGCTGGTTTTAATGAACAATTAGACAAATTCAATAATATAAAGACCAACGCAGAGCAGTATATCGTGGATATGACATTGCGTGAGCGAGAGGCGACTGGTATTAAAAATTTAAAAATCTCATATAACAAAGTTTTTGGTTATTTTATTGAGGTCAATAAACAATTTGCGGACCAAGTACCATTCAATTATATTAGAAAACAAACAATTTCAAATAATGAACGCTATATTATAGAAGAATTAAAGCAACTAGAAGATGATATTTTGTCTAGCAAAGAAAACGCTATAAAGTTGGAAGAAAAAATATTCGCTGAATTAAAAACCCAACTTTTATCTTATACAACTCAAATGCAAGAATTGGCATTCATAATATCAACCATAGATTGCATCTATTCGTTAGCAACTATAGCATACAAAAATGATTATGTTAAGCCAGAAATTACAGAAAACAACAACATTGATATTGTTGATGGGCGACATCCTGTTATTGAAAAGTTGTCTAAGAATAAAGATTTTATCCCTAATGATTGTAATTTGAATGATTCTGACCAACGTACAATGATATTGACTGGACCAAATATGGCAGGTAAATCTACGTATATGCGTCAAGTAGCGCTCATTACTTTAATGGCTCATATAGGTAGTTTTGTACCCGCAAGACAAGCATCTATTTGTATTGTAGACCGAATTTTTACGCGTATTGGTGCTAGTGATGATTTAGCTGTCGGTCAATCAACATTTATGGTAGAAATGATAGAAATGGCTAACATTCTAAATTATGCAACTAATAATAGTCTGATTATTTTAGATGAAGTTGGTAGGGGAACATCAACTTTTGATGGACTGTCTATAGCTTGGGCTGTTGTTGAATATCTATCTAAAAAACTGAATGCAAAAACACTTTTTGCTACACATTATCACGAATTAATGCAGTTAGAAGGTATTTATGATGGTGTCAAGAATTTTTGTATTTCAATTAAGGAAATAGGTGGCAAACTTGTTTTCTTACGTAAAATTATGCGAGGCAGTGCTACTAAGAGTTATGGTGTTGAAGTCGCAAGTCTGGCTGGACTTCCAAATGAAATAATTAGTAGGGCAAAACAAATAATGCACGACATTGAAGAGCAAAAATCAACTAATACAGCGAATCAAGATAGTGAAATTGTCAATATTTTGCGTGAAATTGATATCAATTCTCTTACGCCATTAGTGGCATTTGATACACTGCTACATTTAAAAGAATTAACCGATAAATAGGAGGACTTTATGGCAATTAATATTCTAGATAGTATGATTATTAATCGTATATCTGCTGGCGAAGTAGTAGAGAGTCCTTTTTCAATAGTCAAAGAATTGCTAGATAATGCGCTAGATGCTAAGGCAGATAAAATTAGTATTGAGATAGCGAATGGTGGCATTGATTTAATCAAAATTAAAGACAATGGAAATGGTATAGACAAAGATGATATTATTAAAGCATTTCTCCCACACGCAACAAGTAAAATTAGCAGTTTAGAGGATTTAGAATCAATTGCTACATTAGGTTTTAGGGGTGAAGCACTGGCAAGTATTAGCAATGTCAGCCAAACTAGTTTAACAACAAAAACAAATAATGAAGATTGTGCTTATACTATTGATGTTTTTGGCGGTAGTTTTTCAGAGATTACATCCACTCAAACACAACAAGGCACAACAGTGGAAGTTAAAAACCTATTTTTCAATACCCCTGCTAGACGGAAATTTTTAAGGAAACCTAAACAAGAAGAGAGTAAAATAACTAACATTGTTTCACGCTATATTCTAGCAAATCCAACTATATCATTTAAATATATAATTGATGGTAAACAATATTATCAAACTAATGGTGGAAGTTTAATGGATGCTATATATTGTGTATATGGCGCGGAAACTACACAAAATATAATACCTATTAATAAATCAATAAACAATGTTACATTGACAGGTTATATTTCAAAGATTGGTTATAGTAAACCGAATACAACATATCAAACATTGATTATTAATAATCGTTATGTCGTTGATGAGATAGTTAGCAAAGCAGTTTATATGGCGTTTGAAGAATATTTGATGACAAGACAATTTCCTTTTTATGTTCTTAATATGACTATTCCAAATATTG
>CASFFJ010000062.1 GCA_949293915.1 uncultured Christensenella sp. | reverse complement strand
GGTTATGATGTGCGAACCACTTTTTAAGGCAATAGAAAGCGTTAAAACTGACAACTCAAAGATAATTTATATGTCGCCTAGGGGTAAGGTGTTTAATCAAAATTTGGCGCGCGAATTATCTAAATTGGAACATATAATAATAATTTGCGGGCATTATGAAGGTATTGACCAGCGTGTAATTGATTATTTTAATATTGAAGAGTTGTCTATAGGTGATTATATATTGACTGGTGGAGAGATTCCCGCAATGGCAGTTGTGGATGCAGTTGTCAGATTACTACCTAATGTTATTAGGGCTGAGAGTGTAGAAGAAGAAAGTTTTTCATCTAACTTGCTTGAATATAATCAATATACTCGTCCAGCAGTATATAGAGATATGGCTGTACCAGAGGTTCTGCTCAACGGCAATCATAAAAAGATTGCTGAATTTAGACAGAATCAAATGTTAGAAATAACTAAGAAAAATCGTCCAGATTTGTTAGATGTATAGGAGAATTATGATTAATTGGTTTCCCGGACATATGAATAAAACGTTGAAACAAATGCAGAGTGATAGTAAACTTTGCGATTGTTTTATATATGTTGTAGACGCTAGATGTCCACTCAGCAGTATCAATCCAGAATTTGTACGCGTTGTAAAAGGGAAACCTATTATTTTTGTACTCAATAAGACTGATTTGGTTGAAAAAACTGATATGGAAAGATTTAAAAAATATTTTATAGAACAAGGGCATGAATGTGTCAATTTAAATGCAACACAACCGGGCAGCTCAAACATTATAATAAAGACAATAAATAAAATATTTGCTGAACGCTTGGAGGCTAACAGGCAAAAAGGCGCCAATTTTATATTACGTGCAATGGTTATCGGTGTACCTAATTCTGGCAAATCTACAATAGTAAATAATCTTTGTAAAAAAGCGCGCGCCACAACAGGCAATAAGGCGGGTGTCACGCGCAGTAAACAATGGATTAAAGTGGATGGCAATATTGAATTTATGGATACACCGGGCGTTTTACTTCCAAATTTTGATGATGAAACTAAGGCATATAACCTTGCGTTTGTAGGCTCAGTGAAAGATGAAGTTTTAAATATTACAGAAGTGACATTAAAATTGATTGAACGATTAAATGTAATTGATACAAATATTTTAAAATCAAAATATGGTGTAAGTTATAATAATAATACACCACATATTGAAATATTAGAACAGATTGGCAAAAAGCGTGGTTGTGTAATACGTGGCGGAGAAATTGATGTTGAGCGTGCGGGTAAAATGCTTCTTTATGATTTTCGTGCGGGCAAATTAGGGAAAATCTGTTTGGAGTAGATATGATAGATACAAAAAAAATTTTTGATTTTGATTTAGCGCTATTAGATGATGAAATAAAAACGATTGCTGGCATTGATGAAGTGGGGCGCGGACCATTAGCTGGACCAGTTGTGACCGCTTGTGTTGTGATGAATTATGATGAAATGATCGATGGAGTATTTGATAGTAAGAAAATATCTAAAAAAAGCAGAGAACGACTATATGATGAAATATTTAAACATTCTCAATCTATATCCATTGCTATAAGGGACAATAAAATTATTGATGAAATAAATATTCTTAATGCAACCAAAGAAGCAATGAAAGAATGTTATCAAAATGCTTTAATTAAGCCAGATATCCTATTAATTGATGCTGTAAATTTAAATATTGCAGAGCGAGAGAGAGCGATTATCAAAGGGGACTCGACCAGTTATGCAATAGCGTGCGCATCCATTGTAGCAAAAGTTTATCGTGATAGAATAATGGCTGATTATGCACGTGTTTATGACAAATATGATTTTGAAAACAATGTGGGCTATGGCACAAAAAAACACATTGAAGCTTTGAAAACTTTTGGCAGTTGTCCAATTCATAGAAAGTCATTTTTAAAAGGAATTTTAGCTGATGAAAGCGCAAATTTATGGGAAGTCAAGTGAAATAATTGCTAGTAATTATTTAAAAGAAAAGGGCTATAAGATTATCGCAACAAACTATAAAAATAAAGTTGGCGAAATTGATGTAATAGCGTTAGATAAAGATATACTTGTTTTTGTTGAAGTTAAATCAAGGGAAACTAGACGTTTTGGTGACCCGCTCGAAGCAATTGATGAACAAAAAATGTTTAAACTAAAATGCGTGGCTTCTGCTTATTTAAAAAAATTGCACCGATTAGATGCTAAATGTAGGTTTGATGCTATTGCAATTTTAGGTAAAGAAGAACTAGAGATTAGGCATATAGTGGATATTTTTAATTAATGTAATACTCATATTTAATGTACAGCGCCCATATCTTATCTAAAGCGTAAAGTATCACACTTTACAAAACGCAAATTCATATCTATTTATTAGTCACACAAATGTATTTTATATAAATTATATAATTATTTTTAAAAAACACTTGCAAATAATTTTAACTTATGCTAAACTAATAATATCGTTGGCGGTCCGCTACATTCCAATTGCAAGAACGCCAAAATAGGAGGTTGACATGACAGTTATAGACCAAATTGAGAAAGAGCAATTAAGAAACGATCTCACTCCTTTTAGTATTGGGGACACTATTCGCGTTATGGTGAAAGTTGTCGAAGGAGACAAAGAACGCTTACAAGCGTATGAAGGAGTCGTTGTTGCAAAAAAAGGTAAAGGTATTAATGAGACCTTTACTGTTAGACGTGTGTCTTACGGAATTGGTGTGGAAAGGATATTCCCACTTCACAGTCCACGAATTGACAAAATTATTGTTGTTCGTAAAGGTAAAGTTCGTAGAGCAAAACTCTATTACATTCGTCATCTTTCAGGCAAGGCTGCAAAAGTTAAAGAAGACAAATAAAATTATACCATAGGTTCGCCTATGGTTTTTTTATTCTAGTTGCTAAGAATAAAAACAAAAAATATTTTTTGTTAGTCGAACATTTGTTTTAATATTTAGTTGACAAATATTAATGTCATTTGTTATGATAAAATCAAAGGAATTAGTTATGTTAGCAAAAATTTTATCGTATGGTTTAACAGGTATAACAGGATATCCTGTCGTTATTGAAATAGACATTAATACAGGTATTCCGGGTTATGATGTGGTAGGACTTGCGGATACTGCAATAAAAGAGAGTAAATCTCGTGTGCGTTCTGCTATTAAAAATAGTCAATATAATTATCCAATTAACAAAATTATAATTAATATGGCGCCCGCAGATACAAAAAAAGAAGGCAGTATGTATGACTTGCCGATTGCATTAGGTATAATGGTTGCCGAAGATATTATACCTAACAAATTTTTAAAAGATTACATAGTTTTAGGCGAATTAAGTTTAAATGGCGAAATTAGGAAGATTAATGGAATTTTGCCAATGTTAATTGATGCAAAACAAGCAGGTTATAGCAAGTTTATCATACCTAAAGAAAACGCAATGGAAGCTTCTTTCATTGATAATATAGATGTTTACGCTGTTGAGAATTTGCGTGAAGTAGTCGATTTTTTAAAAGGCGAAAAAGTCATTGAGAAAAATGATAATAAAACTTTTGAATCAGCACTAAAAGAACATACTTTTAATCACGATTTTGCGTACGTAAAAGGTCAAGCCAGTGCCAAGCGTGCTATGGAGATTGCTGCCGCTGGTGGACATAATATTTTGTTAATTGGTCCACCGGGCGCGGGTAAAACTATGCTCGCTAAATGTTTCCCTTCAATTTTGCCTAATATGACATTTGAGGAAAGTTTAGAGGTTACAAAAATTCATAGTGTTGCAGGTATTCTCGATGCAAAAAAGGGCATTGTGGTTGAACGCCCTTTTAGGAGTCCGCATCACACTGCTACACTCATTGCGCTCACTGGTGGCGGTATGAAGGCAAAGCCGGGTGAAATCAGTTTGGCGCATAATGGTGTGTTGTTTTTAGATGAATTGCCAGAATATGCAAGGAACACAATAGAGACACTACGTCAACCTATGGAAGATGGCTACATTACAGTTGCAAGAAATGCACTTACCGTTCAATATCCGGCTAATTTCATAATGGTTGCCAGTATGAATCCTTGCCCATGCGGATATTATGGTAGTACAACACAACAATGTAAATGCAGTGAGAGTCAAATACATAAATATCTAACAAAAATTAGTGGTCCTATTATGGATAGGATTGATTTGCATGTTGAAGTGGATAGTATAAATTATGAAGATTTGACTCACTATGATTTAGAAGAAGCAAGTTTTGAGATTAAAAAGCGTGTAAATAAAGCGAGAGAGATTCAACTTGAACGATTTAAAGATAGACAAATTTATTCTAATGCAAAAATGAATGAAAAAGAGTTTAAGAAATTTTGCTCACTTGATAAAGAATGTAGCGATTTGTTAGAAGTTGCTTTTAAAAAATTTAATTTATCAGCACGCGCGTATAATAGGATATTAAAAGTGGCGCGTACAATTGCTGATTTGGATGGAAAGGAAAATATTGAAAAACAACATATTTACGAAGCAATCCAATACAGAACATTAGATAAAAAATATACGGTGTAATATGAATATAAAAGAGAAAAATATAATTTGGCTAAATATGTTCGAAGGTTTGACTCTTAATAAGAAAGAAGAAATTTTAAGTTTATTTGATGGTCAAGATATTCGTAAATATTTTTATTCTAAGCCACAACTAAAACAGCTGGTTAACGAAATGGAATACACAAAAATGTCAAATATGTTAGATGATTATATACTTGAAAATGAATTAACATATTGTGAAAAAAATAATGTAATTATTTTATTTAGAGATGACCCTAATTTCCCACAATTATTGTTAGAAATAGATAGTCCTCCATTGTGCTTATATTGTAAAGGTAATATTCAGTTATTGAATACAAAATGTGTCGCTGTCGTGGGTACAAGAAAACCAACAGAGTATGGCATAGTGGTTACTAAACAATATGTAAAAGAGTTTGTTGACTTTGATTTGACAATTGTGTCAGGTTTAGCATCAGGAATTGACACAATAGCACATACCACAGCATTACAGCACGAGGGTAAGACAATTGCTGTGCTCGCTGGCGGGTTTGATTGTATTTATCCAAAAAGCAATTCGTATCTTGCGAGAAAATTAACAGAAAACAATTTATTAATCAGCGAGAATCGACCAAATTGTCCGCATTTAAATTATCTTTTTCCTATCAGAAATAGGATAATTGCGGGACTTAGCGAAGCAGTGGTTATTCCAGAGGCTGGAATTAATAGTGGTACTATGCACACAAAAAATTTTGCTATTGATTACAATAGAGAACTTTTTGCTGTGCCAGGCAAAATCACTTCGCCACAATCAGCAGGTAGTAATGCTATTATTAAAGAATTTCCTACTGCAATCACAACCGAACCAAAAGATGTAATGATAGCAATTAATGTCGATTTAAATAAAAATTTAGAAAATTCAAATATTCAACTTGACATTTTGTCTCAATCTGTTTTAAATTATATTCAGACTGAAAAACATACTTTCCAAGAGATTGCCGATCATCTTAAGCTCACTGCTAGTGAATTGAATGCAAAAATGTTTGAACTTGAGATGGCAGGATTAGTGATAAAGTTGTCTAATAATAGTTATATCAAAGCGTAAAGATAAGGAGCAAAATGAAATTAGTTTTTATAGAAGGACCGGGTAAAAGAGATACAATAAAGAAATATCTTGGCAATGATTATATAGTCTATCCAACTAAAGGACATATTAGAGATTTACCAGCCAAAAGTTTTGCGATAGACATTAATAATAATTATCAACCTACATACGAAATTATCCCAGAAAAAAAGGCGTTAGTCGAAGATTTAAAGAAAAAAGCCAAGAATGCAGAAGCAATATATCTTGCAACCGACCCGGATAGAGAGGGGGAGGCAATTGCTTGGCATTTGGCAACTATTTTAGAACTAGACAAGGATGCGTTAGTCCGCACCGCATTTAATGAGATTAGTAAAAAAGCAGTAAATGCTAGCATTGCTGATCCAAAACCCATCAATTATGATTTAGTTAATGCGCAACAAGGTAGGCGTGTGCTTGATAGAATTGTTGGTTACAAACTTAGTCCGCTTTTATCTAAGAAAATTCACGGAAAATTGAGTGCAGGACGTGTGCAGTCAGTTACTTTAAAATTGGTTGTAGATAGGGAAAAAGCCATTAAATCATTTGTGCCAACAGAATATTGGAACATAAGCGTTGATTTAATTAAAGATAACCAAAAATTCAAAGCAGATTTATTACATTATAAAGATAAAAAAATTGAAGTTCATAATAAAGAATCAGTTGATAACATTTTAAGTGAAATAAACGATGCTGATTATAAAGTGCAATCAGTCAAAAGGCAGATAACATATTCCAAACCATCTGCACCTTATATAACAAGTACTTTGCAACAAGATGCGCTTAGCAAACTTGGTATGACACTTAATACGTACACCAAATGCGCACAATCATTGTATGAAGGTGTAATGATTGCAGGCGAAGGTAAAACAGCATTAGTTACTTATATTCGTACTGATTCAACAAGAGTTAGTCTTGATGCACAATTTATGGCAAAAGAATATATTATCGCAAACTATGGAGAAAATTATGCACCTAAAAAATTCCACGAATATAATTCTAAAGCAAATGCTCAAGATGCGCACGAAGCTATTAGACCTATTAACTTAAAGTATACTCCTGAATACTTAAAAGACAAGATAGAAGAACAATATTGGAAATTATACGCGTTAATTTTTAAGCGATTTGTTGCTAGTCAGATGAATTATGCGCAATACGATAGTCTGACAGTTGATATTCTTGCCAATGATTATAAATTTAGGTCAGCGGGCAGGACACTAATTTTTGATGGTTTTACAAAACTATTAAAACCACAAGAAGAAGATAAAAATACAATTAATATTCCTGATTTAGTAGAAGGTGAGTTGGTTAAGAAAGATAAAATACATACCGAACAAAAATTTACAAAACCACCAGTTAGATTCACCGAATCTTCGTTGGTTCACGAGATGGAAGTCCAAGGTATTGGTCGTCCTGCCACATATGCGGCGACTGTAATGACATTATTTAATCGTGATTACATTAAGTTGGAGAAAAAAGCACTCGTTCCAACTGAACTTGGAGTAGAAGTAACTGAATATTTAGAAGAGTATTTTAAAAATGTTATGAATATCAAGTTTACCGCAGATATGGAGAAACAACTTGATGATGTTGAGTTAGGTAAACTAAAATGGGAAGATGTTGTAGATAATTTTTATAATGATTTTAGCAATCAGTTAGATTATGCAAGTAAGCAAATGGGTGTTTCAATTCCAAAAGCAGAGCCAGTTCTTAGTGATATAAAATGCGAAAAATGTGGTGCGATGATGTTATATCGTGATGGTAAATTTGGTAAATTTTTGGCTTGTTCAAATTTTCCTCAATGTAAAAATACCAAAAATATAAATCAATCTAATGTTCAAGACACTGGTGTTTGTCCAAAATGTAACGGTGTTGTCAGTGCTAAATATTCTAAGCGTGGCAAATTGTTCTTTGGCTGCGACAATTATCCTAAATGTGATTATATCTCTTGGGATTTACCAATTGAAGATGTATGTCCAAAATGTGGTGAAAAATTATTCAAAAAATATAGTGCAAATAACAAAATAACAATTATTTGTAATAATAAAGGTTGTACATATGTCAAAGATTAATATATATGGTGCAGGACTAGCAGGCAGTGAAGCAGCGTTATATCTTGCAAATAAAGGGCATATTGTTAATTTATATGATATCAAAGGAATTAAACGAACGCCTGCACATCACACTGACAACTATGCTGAAATTGTATGTAGTAATTCGTTAAAAAGTGATGATGATACCACAGCATCTGGTGTATTTAAAAGAGAACTTACACTATTAGACAGTAATTTACTAGAAGTTGCATATAAAACAAGTGTACCAGCAGGACAAGCGCTAGCTATTGATAGAGATGAATTTTCACGTATTATAACAGACAAAATTAAATCAAATAAAAATATAATTTTACATACTGAAGAAGTTTTTGATTTTGAAGATGGCGCTATAACCATTGTTGCGACTGGACCACTCACAACACAGAAAATGTGCGATAAGTTAAAAGAACTTTTAGGTCATAAGTTTTTATATTTTTATGATGCGGCATCACCTATTATTTCAGCAGAAAGTATTGATATGAATATTGCATTTTATGCCAGCAGATATAATAAAGGCGGTGCAGATTATATTAATTGTCCAATGAATAAAGATGAGTATTTAAAATTTTATAACGAACTTATAAATGCAGAAGTCGTGCAACTACACGATTTTGAAAAAAACAACATTTTTGAATCGTGTATGCCAATTGAGATTATGGCTAAGCGTGGTGTAGATGCAATGAGATTTGGCCCGCTTAAACCAGTTGGTATTAAAAATAATAAAAATGAACAACCTTATACTGTAATTCAGTTGAGAAAAGAGAATAATTCTGCTACAATGTTCAATATGGTAGGGATGCAAACTAATTTAACTTTTAGTGAACAAAGGCGAGTTTTTAGATTAATTCCAGGTCTTGAAAATGCAGAATTCCTACGATATGGCGTTATGCATACAAATAACTTTGTTAATTTTCCTAACTGCTTAGACATATACAGCAGATTAAAAACCAACCAAAACATATTTATTGCAGGGCAGTTGAGCGGAGTTGAAGGATATGTCGAGAGTATCGCAAGCGGGTTATACTGCGCCATAAATGTAGATAGAATACTTGTAGGTAAACCGCTAATTTCATTTTCTGCAAATACAATTATAGGTGGACTTTATAATTATTTAATTAATGCTAATAAGGATAATTTTCAACCGATTAATGCTAATTTTGGTATATTAAATCCAATTAATGGATACAACAAGAAAAAGCGTGCCGAGATGTATCGTGATAGATCATTAAATGAAATTAAAAGAATAATCCAAACATTATAGGAGTCAATATGGAACAATTTAGAGGAACAACAATAGTTGCTGTCAAAAAAGATGGCAAAACTGTACTTGCAGGCGATGGGCAAGTCACAATGGGACAACAAATAATTTTAAAAGGTACAGCACATAAAGTGCGTAGATTGTTTGAAGATAAAGTGGTAGTAGGCTTTGCTGGTGGCACTGCAGATGCTTTTGCAATGTGTGAAGAATTTGAAAAAATGCTCAATAAATATAGTGGTAGTTTGATGCGAAGCGCAGTAGAGTATGCTAAAAGTATCCGTAATGGTCAAAGATCAAATGCAGAAGCTATGATGATAGTGGCAGATAAAGACACTTTACTTATATTAACCAGCGCGGGTGATGTTGTCGAGCCAGATGATGGAGTATGTGCTATTGGCAGTGGTGGCAATTATGCGCTTTCTGCAGCGAAAGCATTGATATATAATACCGATTTAAGTGCACGCGAAATAGCAGTTAAGGCAATGGAAATTGCTTCTAGCATTTGTGTGTTTACTAATAATAACTATGTCATTGAAGAGGTGTAACTATGATGTCATGTAAAGAAATAGTAAAAAATTTAGATAATTATATAGTAGGTCAAGCCAAAGCAAAACGAGCGGTCGCAATTGCGCTTAGGAATAGATATAGGAGAAGTCGTTTACCAAAAGAAATGGCAGATGAAATTACGCCAAAGAATATTATTTTAAAAGGTCCTACTGGAGTAGGTAAAACCGAAATTGCAAGACGTCTTGCAAAACTTGTAAACGCGCCATTTGTTAAAGTGGAAGCAACTAAATATACAGAAGTAGGTTATGTAGGAAGAGATGTAGAGAGTATGGTGCGTGACTTGGTGGAAGCATCTGTTAGAATAGTACGTAATGAATATGCAGAAAAGATTAAAGATAAGGCTATGGTTGTGGTTGATAAAAAGATAACAGATATTTTATATCCAATCAAAAAGGCCAATAAAATAGAAGGAATAGATACAGAACAATTTAGAGAAGAATTTTACAATAACTACAAACTAGGCAAATATGACAATGATAGCATTGATATTGATGTCAAAGAACAACCTAAACAAATCAATTTATTAGATGGTGGTGGCGGAGAAATTAACATTGGTCA
Source organism: uncultured Christensenella sp. (assembly GCA_949293915.1). Classification (GTDB taxonomy): domain Bacteria; phylum Bacillota; class Clostridia; order Christensenellales; family UBA1242; genus Onthoplasma. Next base: position 7,252 of record CASFFJ010000062.1, on the reverse strand, counting down.
AATAATGGGCGGTATGTTTAAAGGTTCAAGGAAAATGAAAAAAATGACAGTCGAACGTGCACGAGAGATTTTGCTTGAAGAAGAAAGTGAAAAATTGATTGACCAAGACAATTTAAATAAAGAGGCAATATACCGAGCTGAACAAGAAGGAATTATTTTTATTGATGAAATTGATAAAATCGCAACCAAGAAAAATAATGGTCAAGATGTATCAAGAGAAGGTGTGCAAAGAGACATATTGCCTATTGTGGAAGGCAGTGTAGTAAATACTAAATATGGGGTAGTTCATACTGATTATATACTATTTATAGCAGCAGGTGCGTTTCATATTTCAAGTGTGAGTGACTTGATACCTGAATTGCAGGGGCGTTTCCCTATACAAGTTGAATTAGATAGTTTAGGTAAAGATGAATTCAAAAAGATATTAACTATTCCGCATAACGCTATAACTACTCAATATGAGCAACTTTTAAAAGTTGACAATATTAATCTAAAATTCACTGATGATGCTATTGATACAATTGCAGAAATATCAGCAGATGAAAATGAAACAAATGAAAACATTGGTGCTAGACGACTTCAAACAATTTTAGAATTATTATTAGAGGATATCTCGTTTAATGCAGATGACTCTAATCCTATTGTTGATGTTGTTATTGATAAGCCATTTGTTTTAAACACTATGAAAAATATTATTCATACACACGATTTTAAGAAATATGTCTTATAATTTTGATTATCTTGATAGATTTAAAATGATGCTAAATGATGAACAGTTCAATCGTTTAATAAATGCACGCATCATAGTTTTTGGTGCGGGTGGCGTAGGTGGTGCTGTTTGTCATTTTTTGGTTCGTGCGGGTATTCAGCATTTAACAGTTGTTGATTATGATAAAATAGATGTTACAAACATTAATAGGCAACTTGTGGCATATCAATCAAATGTTGGTAAGCTAAAAGTAGAAGAAATATCCAAACAATTAAAAGATATTAATCCAAATCTTGATTTAACAATTTATCCTATTAAATATAGTGCTAAAACTAGCAATATAAATTTAAAAAACTTTGATATAATTATTGATTGTATTGATGATATCAGTGCTAAGAAAGATTTAATATTACAAGCAAATCAAGAGAATATTTATCTACTCTCAGCAATGGGAGCAGGTAATAGGTATCAAGATATTCCTCAGTTTGAGATAACTGATATACACAAGACTTCATATGACCCTATTGCTAAAATTTTACGTAAATTTTGTGCTGATAATAGTATAAATAAGTTAGATGTTTGTTATACTAAGCAAAAAGCAGTTAAATTTGTTTGCAAAAAAATTGCTAGTGTGGTATACTATCCTATAAGTATGGCATTAGTAATTGTTTCAAGTATAGTAAATAAAATTATTAGGGGGATTTAGATGGACGAAATTACAGAAATGGATTTTGATGCGGTTATTAACGAGGATATTTTGACAATTGTAGATTTTTCTGCAACTTGGTGTATGCCTTGCAAAATGTTACGTCCCATTTTGGAACGAGTAGAAAGCAAATATCCTGATATTAATTTTTGCAGTTTAGATATTGATGGTAGCGAAAATATTGCCAAACGTTATCGAATATTTAGTGTGCCTACAATCGTTGCCTTTAAGTCAGGTAAAAAGATTGATAGTATGGTTGGCTTGAATAGTTATGATGATATAGTTGATTTTATTGAAAGATGTAAAAAAGCAAAAATTGAAAATTAATTTTTAAAATTTATAGTGCCAAATGGCACTTTTTTAATTGTAAATGTTAGCAATAAACTAAACTTTAGGTATTGACAATATTTTACATATATGATATTATATCAATGGAGATATTTATGGAGAAGATATATTTAGATAATGCATCAACAACTAATATTTCAGCAGAAGTTTTGAATGCTATGACACCAGTATTTACATCACAATATGGCAATGCCAATTCTATACATTCTTTTGGTAGAGATGTGGCAAAACTAGTAGACAACGCTAGAGATATTATTGCTGATTCAATAAATGCAAAATCAAACGAAATTTATTTTACTTCTAGTGGCAGTGAAGCAAATAGTTGGGCTATTGTTGGTATCGCATTTGCCAATAGAGATAAGGGTAACCATATTATTACCAGTAAGATTGAGCATCCTTCCATTTTAGAAGCTTGCAAATTTTTAGAAAAAAATGGTTTCGAGGTTAGTTATCTAAATGTTGACAGAAATGGTTTTATAGATTTTGCAGAACTTATTAGTAGTATCAAATCTAGCACTATTATGATATCAGTTATGTTTGCTAACAATGAATTGGGTACAATTCAAAATATTAAAGCTATTGCACAAATCGCTCACGAAAAAGGTGTTATTTTTCATACAGATGCTGTTCAAGTATATGGTAATATGAATGTTGATGTGCAGGGTATAGGTATAGATGCTATGACTATGTCAGCACACAAAATTTATGGACCTAAAGGTGTTGGCGCATTATATTTAAACAATAATGTAAAGATTGACACTATCATCTTTGGCGGTAATCAAGAACGTGGTAAACGTGGTGGGACAACTAATTCTGCAGGTGTGGTCGGCTTTGGTAAAGCGGTAGAGATTGCTAAACGTGATATGGTTACAAATAATCATAAATTACGCAATTTAAGTGAGTATTTTGTTAGAAAATTAACTGAAGTTGTAGAGAACATACACATTAATGCAAATATAAGACAAAAACTTCCTAATATTATTTCGGTTATATTTGTGGGAGTTGATGGCGAAAGTTTGCTTACTAAACTTGATATGCAGGGTATTGCAGTTTCAACGGGTAGCGCTTGTTCAACTAATAGTTTAACTGTCTCACACGTGATGACAGCAATTGGTCTTGATACTGACAATGCTAAATGTACAATAAGATTTAGTTTAGGTAAAAATAATTCATATGAAGAAATTGATACCGCTATTGCGATTATTAAAAAATCTGTTGATGAACTTAGAGAATTTTCTTCTACTTATGGTTTAAAAACACGTAAGAGAAAGGGGGATAAAAATGTATAGTGATAAAATTTTAACGGAATTTTCTTCTCCTAAAAATGCAGGCAGAATTTCTAAGCCAGATGGCATTGCTACTAATTCTAATGCAGATGGTAGTGCTTTTGTTGAATTTTCTTTGCGTATTCAAGATGGCATCATTATGAATTGTATGTTTCGTGCGCAAGCCAATCCTTATATAATTGCTATCTGTTCAACAATGACAGAAATGGTTAGGGGAAGAATGGTAAATATGTTACTTTTAAATCCAACCAGTATTAAGGAACAACTTGATGATGACAGCGCTACTGATATTAATTTCTGTATTGATTGTATGAATATGGCAGTGCTGAATTACAAAGAAAAATTAGAAGATAATAATTAATTTCATCGTTTTATAAACTATTCTTAACAAAGAATAGTTTTTTATTATATACTAAAACTATTTTTCAGTAAATGTATAAATTTTTTATTTTAATTACAAATCAATCAGCTAATTCTAAATTTTGTATATTAAAATACACGTTTTGTTAACTCGCTTTCTGCATTTTTATTTATATTATAAATTATAATTATTTGACATATTTCTACATAATTTATGACTTTTTGCAAAAAATAGTATTGAAGGGAGGATAACTATGAAAGATTTATTGATTGGTATGGGAATTGGCTTTGTTGTTGGAGCTGTTGCTTGCAAATTAAATAAACCAATTTCAGATACAATAGAAAAAGGTGTTGAAAAAGGTAAGGAAGTGATTGATGACATCAAAGATGAAGTTAAAACTCAAGTTGACCAAGCAAAAAAACAAAAAAAGTAAATTGTTTATTTTCTTTGTTTATTAGATAAGATATTTCAAAAAATCGCTATGCGATTTTTTTATATAGCATTTTTTTATAACAATATAAATTAATTTTTTGCTAGTTTTTTAATTTTAAAATATATAAAAATAGATTGAAAAAATATTTTTTTTATGTTAAAATAAAAAAGTTGGAGCACTAACTATAAGATAAAAATTAATGCTGATGTGGCTCAGTTGGTAGAGCAATTGATTCGTAATCAATAGGTCGCGGGTTCGAGTCCCGCCATCAGCTCCAATTAGATAGATAAGATAAGTGAAAATAAAAATCTATATTGCAATTAGTTGCAAAATTATTGTATAGTTTGCTATAATTTAGTTGTTGTCTTATGGAGGGGTTATGGACAAATTTTTATTGAAAAAATGTAATAAATGTGGCGCAATAATAGAAGTTATTAACGATTGCAAATGCGATAATTGTGGCATTAAATGCTGTGGTGAAAATATGATTGATATTAAGTCTAATAGTGTTGATGCATCATTTGAAAAGCATTTACCACAATACGAAGTAGTTGGCAATTACATTATTGTTACAGTGCCACATATAATGGAAGATGACCATTATATTGAAAGTATTGTGTTTAGTTCAACTGATATTGTGGCAAAAAAGAATCTTAAACCACATAATGAAGCAAAGGCAATTTTTCCATATATTAAGAATAGCCAAATATACGCATATTGCAACTTGCACGGTCTATGGCAAACAACTGTTGAATAAAAACTAGTTGTCTACTTTTGACATAAAGATATTAAAAAAATCACTTAATCTAGTGATTTTTTTGTATTTAGGAGCAAAAGACTATGTTATATAAGTTTTTACTAGTATTTAAACTACAAATTTTTTGACTTCTGCATTTTTGAAATTTCTTAAAAATTCTGAGTTATTAAAATTAATATCTTTACTTAATAGTATATCTTCTATAAAACTAGCACACACATTATGTGTGATTATCAAAATTCTATTGTAATGATATTTTTCTTTTAATGTGGTTATAAATGCTTTAATTCGGTTAAAACACTCTTCATAACTTTCCATTTTTGCTGATTTATCGCGGTTGTATCTTAGTTTTTTTTCATCATCGGTTAAACTGTTTTTATATCTACCTGTGAAAATACCTTGGTCAATTTCTATCAAACTATCATCTTTTATAATTTTTACATTTTGATATTTGTTCATAATGTTGGCTGTTTGAATGGTTCGCATTAGCGGAGAAGAAATAATTGCTTCAAATTTACAATTTTTATATTCTATAGCAACTTGTTTAGTTAATTCAACACCAGATTTGCTAAGTCTATTTTGAGTTCTACCTTGTGTGATACCTTTTTCGTTCCAAATGGTTGTGCCGTGTCGCATAACATATATTTCCATAATATCTCCCTTAATTTGTTAATAAATGTAAGATTATTATAAGAAAATATATTTATTAAGTCAATAAAAAATATAAATATGCACATTTAAATAAATATTTAAGTTTTGATTTAGTTGATTTATTTTTAAAAATTTGATATCATATACAAAATGTTAGGATTAAAGATAGGATTAACTATTTTATTATTTTTGTTTTATATCATTATGATGGCAATAATGATTATTTTTGAACGCGACAAACCTAGGAACATTATAATTTGGTCAATAGTTTTTTTATTGACATCAGTGATAGGTTATATAATCTATATCGTTCTTAGAAATGTCTTTTACAAGAAAAAAGCAAGTTTAGTGAGAAAAGAAAGAGAAGATGAAATTTATTTAAATTTAGTCAGTCAACAATTGTATTCTGATTTAACTTTTGAAAATAGTGAATTGTATGAATTTAATAAACTAGCCTATAATGCCAAACATACCACTAATAATTCTTATAAAATATTTAATAATTATGATTCGTTTAAAGAAAATTTGATTACAGAAATAAAAAACGCAAAGAATCATATCTTTATAGAATTAACTAAAATTGGTAAATTTGATATAAAAGTTTTTTCTGATTTATTGATAGAAAGAGCTTTGGAAGGTATTGAAATAAAATTTCTTTACGACAAGCCTATGTCAAAAAAAGTTTTAAAATCTATGAAAAGTAATGGCATAAAAGTATATAAATTTAGTAAATATAATACTATTGGTAAAGTTTATGCAAATAAGAGAAATGTAATAGTTATTGATAATAAATATGCTTTTATAGGTAATCTAGATTTAAAGAAGAAGCAGATTATTAATAATAAAATATCTAGCCTTTATTTAAAATTGTCTGGCGATATTATTCAAGAGATAGATTTGAATGTATATAAAGATATAGTGTTTGCTAGTGGTAAATTTATTCCTTATTCAGCACCTGCAAAAGTGAATTCTAATCAACAATGTAATATGCAATTTGTTACAAATGAAATCAGTAGTGATATAGAACTTTTGATAATTAAAGCAATCTGTATGGCAAAGGATTCTATCCAGTTACAATTAGAAAGTTTTGTTCCAACTGAGAGTATTATTTCGTTACTTCGTTTTGCAATAAACTCTAATATTGATGTGCGTTTAATGGTGCCATTAAAAACTAATTTTAAATCAAAATATTATGCTTCACGTGCATATGCAAAGCAATTGGCTACATATGGTGCAAATGTTTACTTGTATGATGGATATATTGATTTTAATTCTATAGTTATTGATAATACTTTTGTTTTGTATGGCTCGTTTATTTTGGATAGGGAACACCTTAATACTGCATTACAAAATGTTTTAGTTATTGAAAACAGCGCGGTTGTCAATTCTTTTAATAAAATTTTTGATGATGGTGTTGACAATAGTTATCGTATTAGTAATGCTAAAAATATGTTGTTGAGTGAAAAATTTTTTAAGAATTTTGTATAGAGGTTACATATGATTTTTGGAGTAGCAGGTGTACCGACAAATTATAAAGGCAAGTTTAAAGATATTTTTGATTGGTTGCGTGGAATGAATTTGAATGCTTTTGAAATTCAATGTACGTATGGTTTTAAGATTTCTGATGAAAATAAAGAAATATATAAACAAGAGATAGCAAAAGGTATGAATATCTCTATTCACGCGCCTTATTATATAAATTTAGGTAGTTTAAATGAACCAGTTGTTGTACGCAGTAAAGCGAATATGAAACAAGGTATTGAACTAGCTAAATCTATTGGCGTTAATCGTATTATATTTCATCCAGGTGGCGGACATAACAACTCTGTTGAGGGTAGGCAAAAAGCAATCAAACAAATAATAGATGCTGTGAATGAGTTTACAAGTGAAGTTGATATTGGCAACGTTAAGTTATATCCAGAAATTGGCGGTAAAACTAATAATTTAGGTTCATTAGATGAAATAATTGAAATATGTAAAAACTGTAAACATTGTTATCCT
>CASFFJ010000061.1 GCA_949293915.1 uncultured Christensenella sp. | reverse complement strand
TTTATGCTCATATTTTTTTAGTAGGTCAACCGCAAGCTTTAAGTGCGCCACTTCCATCTCATAATGTTCAAGCCAAATGCGTTTTAAATTTTCGTCACGCTCTTCGCTGTATGCGCTATAATACAAATAACATTCTGTATATTCGTGCAATACCCATTGCTCAAGCCATGTACAATTAGCATCTTTCAAACTTTCGTATTGGCTGACATGTTGTTCTTCGATTAAGCCTATTTCTGCATAAAGTTTTCTACCTAAATCGTTCTTATACCATTGCCCAATATTCATATAAAAATTCATTGTCTGCTGTTCAGCTGCTGTGATGATGTTTGCAACAAGTTTTGTGAAAATATCAACACGTTTTGAGTTCATTCCTTTCCTGATTTCATCTTTTGGATATCTGTGTTCGGCAATCGTTGGCCTACCTGGCATTATCTCTGTGAATTTACCTACAAGCGTATCAGGACTGGCGCCTTTAATGTCAAGCAACATTAAATTGCTAAATCTGTACAAATGATCAAAGTCTTCAAGCAATGCAAAATTGAGCGCGTTTATATTGTTTTGGTCAGTGTCATTCTGCGCTAAAATTGCTGTCAAATCAATTGCCAACTGCTCATATGAAATGGTCGTTTCAAGTATGCTTTCATTGAGTGGTTTTAAACTCGCAATTCGTTTTTGTTGCTGTTGCTCTTGCTTCCTAACAACCGCAAGTGTATGTTTGATCTCTTCGTTATCCGTGTGGCGCGCAAATTGATGCATAAACCACTCACTTTCAAATTCGGTACCATTCAACAAAATCACTCGTGTTTTTGTATATGGTGATGCTGTTTTTTTGTTGTATGGTTTTGCATACAATCTGTCAAAACTGATAAAATATTTGTTTATGTCTTTCGTTTCATAATTTAATGGATTCATATCTCCCTCCAAGTCAATGCTTGCCTTTAAATAAAATTTTTATTCATTAAAATTATCAATTTTATTTTTAAAAAAATTATTTAATAAAGAGATTTAAATTATATTTTTATTTTGTGTTTTTGCTAGAAAAAATTTATTTTTTTATTTATTTTCAACAAAAAAACACGTTTTTTTTGCATTTTTAATGTGTGTTTTAATATATTTTAAAAATTTTTTAAATTTTTTAATTATTAGAATTATTTAAAAAATAAAATATTTTTTTGTTATTTTAGATAAAATATGCAATTTATTTCTATATTATTTTTTATTTTATAATAGTTAATCATTTTTTTATTTTTTAATGTTTAGTCTTTGTTTTTTTATTAATTTTGTTTACTCGATATAGAAAATCATAAAAATTTTTATATAGTAAATGCTTGATGATTTTGTTTTTGTAACCCATTTTTTTTAACGCCAATACTAAGTTTTTTATCTCATTATATTTATGCAAATCTTGTGGTAAATTTTTATTATCTATCCCAAACAAGTCACTGCCTAAACCAAAATTTTTGTATCCAAAATGTTTAATTAAATAATCGAATTGAACTGCAATATCGCGCGCGAAAATTTTACTATTAGCAACAAATTTATCATAAAAAGTTACACCAAGATAACCATTAGATTTTACAATCATTGCAATTTGTTTGTCTGTCAAATTCCTTGCGTGATGCTTTAATGAATATATATTGCTGTGCGAATTGTACAATGGCAATTTAGTTATTTTGGCTAACTGATAAAATGCCTTACGCGACAAGTGCGCGCTGTCTATTAAAATACCATTTTGTTCTAAAATTTTAATATAATAATTGCCAAGTTTTGTGATGCTATTTTGTGAGTCCGCTCCACCAACATATTGATTTTCATAATTCCAAGTTAATGTTACACTCATCGGGCGTATGTCGATAATTTTCTTTAATTCCGCTTTGTCTGTCACGAATCCTAAATCTTCAATAGATAGCAACAAATTGATTTTGTACTTTTTCTTACATTTATTTATTAAATTTAAAAATTTTTTAATATCTTCTGTGTTAAAATTTTTGTCTGTTGTAAACACTGCGCAACTAACAAGTTTTACATTATTTTGTTTTATTTCACTAACATAGCGTATAATTTCGTTGGTTGACAGCGCAGTTAAAAAATCAGTATGACTGTCTGCAATTTTAAATTTAATCATTTAATTCTTTTATCTCTCCGCACGCAATTTTTTCGTTCGAATTTCCAGATGGTTGTGTTTTAAAATCATCAACTGATGAGTGAATTATAATTGTTTTTCCGACAACTTCATCAATTGTAAATCGGGAAGTTAAAAACATTGAAAAAGCATATCCATTCGCACTAAATAAAGGCGGTAAATCGCCTGCGTGATAAGGGTGTGGATAATTTTTAGGATTATAATGTGTTCCGCTATCAGCAAACTCATCATTTTCATTACCCGAACAGCTGTCGCCCGCGTGAATATGCATTGCAAAAATAGGACTATCGCATTCATCGTTTTTTGGTAACCCCTCTACATCCACAACAACAATAACACCAAAATTTAGTTGATAAAAATATGCGTTGCCTATAATACTGGGATTTTGCTTGTTACCATAAATCTTTGCACTGGCTTTTGGTTTTAACTTTGATAGCAATGAAAAATTTGGATAATTACTCATACCCTTATTTATGAAAAAAACTATTGCAATGTTAACCGTTCTAAAACAACAAAATACTCAAATGTAAAATATGTGAGTTATGCAATTAAAAACTTTATTAAAAATTAAAGAAATTACAATATTAATATAATCGAATTTTATTTATGTTTTTAATATTTTAATTCAAAAATGTTGCAATTAATCAATTATTTCAAATTTAAAATCGCCAATTGAAAAATCTATATATGTAAACGATTTATTAAACTGATAGCCATTTAATTCAATTTTTATAACAAATAAATTATCATATGCATTAACAATTACACCAATAAATTTATGCAATAGTTTACCTTGTTTGCTAAATTGTGTGATTTCAATTTTTTTGTTAAGAGATGCAAAAATTTTGTTTTTTACTTCATCAATTGGCAAATTCTCAACTGATATATTTTTCACTTTTCCACTCCAATTTTTTCGTGGTGTTATAATAAAAACTAATATAAAATCATTTCTTAAAAAAACAATTTTATAACAAATATTTCATATTAAACAAACCATCTTAAACTGTCATAATTTTAACACAAATTTCAAAAAAATGTAAGCAAAAAATCAAAAAAATTTTTAAATTTTTTATAAAAACCAACTATAACGAAACAGCAATAACATATCATAACTATTATATAAATCAGCAAACGACACTTCTTTTCTCAAAATTAGAAATTGCATATTTGATTTCTTGTATCAAAATTTCTTTAATTTCGGTATAACATTTTATCAATTTCAATATCATCACAAAAAGAGCGCAGTAGAAACTGCCAAACAGAAAAAGTCCATTTGGCAATCTATCTTGGTCTAGTTAGAGGTATTGTCTCAAAGTATATGAATATTTGTGACCAAAGACTCGATTTTGGGTTTATTTCCTTATCCTCTTTTTAAAATTTAATGTCAATTTATGTCCAAATAGTCTTATCAAGCAATAAAAAACACTCAAACTTTGACATTGTCTGAGTGCTATCAATTGTATTAAAGACTATTCTCTTTATATGAATAATAGTCGCTAAAATTACCATATAGGTCTTCATCTACAAGTGTTGTTTTTTTACATTTGATGATGTTGTCTTGTATTTTAATATCAAATTTACCCTGTCCCCTTGTATATGAACTACACATATTTTCAAATATTGGTGAGGTATTTAAAATTCTTTTTAAATTGTTATATTTTAAATCTCCACGCTTTTTATCCGATAAAATTAAATTCCCATTTAGGTCAATATTAACATAACTTAATTATTTTGCAATATCTGATTTGAAAATTTTTTCAAACGGGTTTGGTTTAGTTTAAAAACAAATATAAACTTTTTAGTTGAAAAAAATCTATTAATGTAAAATATTCAAGTTATTATTCTAATTTTAAATTCTTTAAGCAATTTTCAAATTTCAAGACAACTATTTTGGGAATGGGTGTTGAAATAAAATTTAAAAATCAATTCTAAAATTAAAATATCCTTTATAATTTTCTTTCATAAAATCTCTAATATTGTTATTTGTAATAGTTTTCAAATATTTAAGTATGCTCATAAAATATCTCCATAAAATCATTTTAATTATAGCACATAAAACTTATTGCAATAGCCATTTTGAAAAATAACTCCCAAACATATTCATCAAGCACTTTGTGTTGTCTAATTGTATATTAGTTATTAATTTTAACTTTTACAAATGTCTTTTTGCCTTTTCTTAAGATTAATTCATCGTTGTTGTTTAAAGTTAATTGCTCATTTATATCAGTTTTCTTTTCATTGTTTATACTAATTCCACCTTGTTCAATCAATCTTCTTGCTTCGCTTTTTGATTTTACAATTGATGTTTTAGCCAATAAATCTAAAATATTAATTTCGCCAACAGAGTCGATAATTTCGGTTGGCATATTTTCGCTATTTGAATTCTGATTTTCAAATAGATTTATTGCAGTATCGCGTGCTATTTTTGCCTCTTCTTCGCCGTGAACTAATTTTGTGACTTCAAAAGCCATTATTTTTTTTGCTTTAACAATATCTGCTGAACACAATTTTTTGATTTCATCAACTGTCATTGTTGTAAAAAACCTAAGCAAACGCTCAACATCAGCATCTAGGCAGTTTACAAAATGCTGGAAAAATTCAAAAGCGGAAGTTTGTTCTCTAGATATCCATAATGTACCTTTTTCTGTTTTGCCCATTTTTACCCCATCAGCATTGGTTAGTAATGGACAAGTTAATCCCATCATAACTGGTCGAGCATTGCCATCTTTAAAATTCATTTTACGAGATAATTCAACACCTCCACAAATATTACCCCATTGGTCAGAGCCACCTATCTGTAATATACAGTTGTACTTATCGTTAAGATGGACAAAATCAAATGATTGCATTAGCATATATCCCATTTCCATAAATGTCAATCCGCCCTTTTGTAACCTGTTTTTGTATAGGTCTTTTGCCAGCATTTCGTTTATATTGAAATGACAGCCAATATCACGCAAAAAATCAATGAAACTGATAGGTTTCAGCCAATCTGCGTTATCGACAATTATTGCTGGATTATCTCCATCAAGCTTGACAAAGCGTTTTAATAAATTTTTGATTTCTTGAGCATTGCGCGCCACTTCTTCTTTTGTTAGCATTTTTCTCATATCGCTTTTGTTTGAAGGGTCGCCTATAAGAGCGGTTGCTCCGCCAACAAGAACTATACACCTATGTCCGCACTCTTGAAGAATTTTTGCCATTCGCAATCCAAAAAAATGTCCTATATGCAAGTCATCAGCCGTAGGGTCGATACCAATGTAAAATGTAATAGGATGCTTTTTTAAAACTCTTTTTATCTCTTCTAAATGTGTTGTTTGAAATATGAATCCACGTTCTTCTAATAATTCAAATGCGTTATTTTTAAATTCCATAATTTACTCCTTTT
>CASFFJ010000060.1 GCA_949293915.1 uncultured Christensenella sp. | reverse complement strand
TGCGACTCGTTGGATAGGGATAGGCAGTTTCACTATGCAACCAAATGAAATTGCCAAGTTTTGTCTTGTGTTTTTCTTAGTAGGATATCTTAGCGATGGCGACAAACTAGATAAATGGAAACATATTTTAATATTGCTAACCCTTGGCGGAATATATTGCGTACTTATTATGTTAGAACCTAATATGTCTATCACTATGTGCGTTGCTTTTACGCTTATTTTTATATTGTTTATTGGCGGAATGCGTTTACGTGTTTTTGGTATGATGATTGTGCCAGCAATAGCGCTCGTTGTAGTCCTTATTATGATTGAACCATATAGGTTAAGTCGAATTGTCGCGTTTATCAATCCGTGGGAAAATCCGCTTGATGAGGGTTATCAACTTATCCAGTCATTGTACGCAATAGGCAGTGGCGGATTGTGGGGTGTAGGACTATTTAATTCTAGACAAGCTGAACTATTTTTGCCATTCAGTGAATCTGATTTCATTTTTTCAATAATCGCGGAAGAATTAGGTTTTATTGGATGCTTGGTTTTGGTGATAGTATTTGCCATTCTCATAATATCAATATTTAGTGTGGGGATGCGAGCAGATAATAAATTTTCTGCAATGCTATGTTTTGGAATAGGTGCAGTGATAGCAATTCAACTAATCTTAAACATTGCAGTAGTAACAGGAAGTATTCCGCCGACTGGATTGCCACTACCATTCATTAGCGCGGGTAGTACTTCGCTCCTTGTCTTTATGTCTGCCATCGGTGTTGTTCTCAACGTAGATAGGCAACATAAAGACAGTTGGGGTTCACACAAAACGAATGTTTTTTTAGGAAAAGGAAAAACCGAGCATTAGGCTAGTATTTGCGAAACAAATAAGCAAAAGCGAGAGTTTTGACACTATGATTAATTACATATAAAAACAGGGATTGATTTTTTTTGTTTTTATGATATAATGTTACTAAACTAGGAGTAAAGGTATGGATAAAAAAGATATAAAAGCTTTTTTAAAAGAAAGGTATGACTTCACTGACAAACAAATAAATAAAAAGGAAAGTAACATTACTCGAATTGCTTATTTAGATAAAGAACGAATTTTGGCTAAAGAAACATTTTATATGCAAGAATTTAACTTAACCAAAGATGAATATAACAAAATGATAAAATTTTTACCTGCATTGTTAGGTTTGGATATAGAAAGTGTTAAAGCAAAAGAAACATTCTATATGCAAGTATTCAACGTAAATAAAGATGAATTACGTAAAATGATAAAATTATCACCCGCATTATTAGGTTACAACGAAGATAGTATTAAAGCAAAGATATCATTTTATATGCAAGAATTTAACTTAACTAGAGATAAAATAAACAAGATTATAACACCCGCATTATTGTGTTTAAGTGAAAATACTATTAAAGCGAAGATATCATTTTATATGCAAGAATTTAATTTAAGCAAAGATGAAATAAACAGTATAATATCGCCATCATGGTTATGCTTAAGTGATGAAAATATTAAAAATAAGCATAAAATATTAAAAGAATTAAACATACCTGATAGTATTATTATTAATGACCCTGCAATTTTAACTGCTCCTGAATTGAGTCTAAAAGTACGATATATGATTTTGTATATTGTGGAGAAATCAGATGTGTTTTTAAGAAAAAAATGGTATATGACTAGTCACAAAAAAACTTGGGCTAGATTATGCTGGTTGAGAACAATAGGTAAAAAAATAATGTCGACAAGAGATTTACTGATATCTGAACAAAATTTTTTTGATAGATATAATATTGATAGCAAGACAATGATGGATAAATTCCCATATAACAACGATGCGATAGATATGATAAATACTGAATATGAGAATGTATCAAAAGCAACTGATGGTATAGAATTAAGATTGGATTAAAATATTTTTTGAAACTAAGGGGATGAAATATGCAACAAGAATTAAAAAATTATCTTTTAAGATTAGAACTGACAGATAGCGAAATAGAGAGTATATTAAATATGGCGCCAATGTTTGAAGTTATTACATTAAAAGAGTTTATCGAAGATATGATGGTTTTGATAAAATATGGCTATCCAGAAGAAGACATATCGGCACTACTTTTAATAAATCCGAATATATTTGTATTAACAAAGACAAATTTAGATAATCAACTTAAAGAGATTAAACAAAAATTTGGAGATATTGAACGCGCGTTAAAAGAAAATCCATTTTTGATATAAATATATTTATTAACTATCAGTTTTTAAATATAATTTTATTTCCACCATATACTTAAATATAAATTTAATAAAGTGTAATTAATTTAGCAATATTTTACAAATTTTTTCATACATATGTGTATGGAAAAATTTTTTATTAAAGGTGGGAATAAGTTATACGGTAAAGCGGTGGTGCAGACAAGCAAAAATGCCACGCTACCAATACTCAGCGCATGCATTTTAACAAAAAACAAAGTTGTGATAAACAAAATACCAAATATTACTGACATAGATAATATGTTGGAGATTTTAAAAAGTCTTAATGTTAAATGCACAAGAATTGGTTCAACTGTTACACTTAATCCTAAAAATGCAAAAAACATAAAAGTTGACTGCAAGCTAGCAAGAACAATGCGTTCATCTGTGTTTTTGTTAGGTTCAATGTTAGGTAGGTTTAAGACAGCTTTTTTATCTTTGCCAGGTGGATGCAAAATAGGCGCACGTCCTATAGATATTCATATTGATGCATTAAAGAAACTTAATGTCAGTGTTGAAGAGGTTGGGGATTATTTGTATTTTAATGCAACCAGAGCGAAAGCAAATAGAGTAAAATTAAGGCTTGCTAGCGTTGGTGCTACTGAAAATATCATCGAATTTGCATCTACATTAAAAGGTAAAACTACAATTCTCAATCCCGCACGCGAGCCAGAGATAGTTGACCTATGTAATTTTTTAAATTTAATGGGTGCAAAAATTTATGGTGCTGGTACGAAAAAAATCACTATATATGGGGTAGATAGTTTATATGGTGCAATATATACGCCAATGGGGGACAGGATTGTTGCGGGGACACTGATGATAGCGACAGCAATGTGTGGTGGAGATGTCACATTAGAAAATGCAGTTCCGTATCAAAATGAAAATATAATCAAAAAATTAGTTAAAATGGGTTGTCAAATTGATATCAAAAGTGATATAATACATATAGTTAGAGAAAGACCGCTTGTGAGCATTGGTAAAATTGTTACTGGTTTTTACCCAGAATTTCCTACTGATCTCCAATCTATGATGACAGTGTTGTCATGCACATTAATGCAACCTACCTATATTCGTGAGCGCGTATTTGAAAACAGATTTTTGATAGTAGATGAACTCAAAAAAATGGGCGCCAATATATCAAAAATGGATGAAAATTGTATTGTTGTTCGTGCTGGAGAATTGAAAGGCTGTGAAGTGTGTGCTCGTGACTTGCGTGGGGGTGCTAGTTTGATTTTGGCAGGTTTGGTGGCGGAAGGCACAACAATAGTTACAGGCGTGCAGTTTATTGAAAGAGGATACGAACAAATAGAGCAAGTTTTATCCTCGCTTAATGCAGATATTAAGAAGTATGAACAAAAGAGCAGTGATAACAATCTCAATAGTTAGTGCTATTTTAGCCATTGTGCTAATACTTTTTTGTGCTGTATTCCGTGTGAGATATCAAACAATTGATTTTGTAGGCGAGAGAGTGGTAACCAATACGATTACAAATAAAGAGATTAAATCTAGTGCTAATATTAAAAACGGCAGTTCAATTTTCTTGATTGATAAAGACAGCGCAACAAATAATATCGAATCAACTTATCCGTATTTAAAAGTCATTCAAATAAAAACAAAAAGTGTCATCACAATTCAATTTAGATTGCGTGAACGTGTGCCAATGTATTATGCCGAGTTTAATGCCAATTATTATATAATGGATGAAGATTTAAAAGTGTTAGATATTTCAACAACTCAACCAACTATGACAAGATTAAATATTGATTCGTTAGATATAGACAGTGATACTAAGGCAGGTGATTTTGTTGGTAGCAAATACGAGCAACAAGTTATGTCAAGTTTGTTTATCGCAATGTACAATGTTGCAAAAATTAATGATGAGTATTTAGATCGTGATGATATAAAAACGTTTATGCTAGATATCAGTTTTGATAAAGGGTATACATTGTCAAAATCATATAATAGATTAATTGTAACTACCAGTTATGGTGTCAAATTAGATATTGCCGAACCAAACAAAGATTTAGAGCATAAAGTCAATGTGCTTATGAGCGCATTCAATGAACTAACTGATACTCAAAAAAGCAGTGGAATATTAAAATATTATTTTTCTAGTACAGATGAGGCAAAAGCGGGCTATTTTGAAGAATAATTCAAAATAGTCTTTTTGTTTTACATATTATTGTGTATTTAAAACAAGACACATACCAGATATTGTGGTATGTTATGT
>CASFFJ010000059.1 GCA_949293915.1 uncultured Christensenella sp. | reverse complement strand
TGAACGCTTGACCATCGAGGATATTAAACCTAGCAGTAGGAAATATCCTTATATTGATTTTAAGTTCTAACAACGTATAGGCAACGATATTTTGTTTGTGAATAATCTAACCAAAAAAGGTCTGTTTGAGAATGTTTCATTCGTTGTTCGCCCAGATGACAAAATTGCAGTTTTATCTGACAATAGTAATGTTGTGACCGCATTGTTTGATATCCTTGCTGGTCGTGACACGCAATATTCAGGCGAAGTGAAATGGGGTAAAACCATCAGTTACTCATACCTACCACAAAATCATAATGAATTTTTTGATAATTGCGAATTATCGTTGGTGGATTGGATTGGTCAGTTTACTAAAGAAACAGATGCCACATTCTTGCGTTCGTGGTTGGGCAGAATGTTGTTTAGTGGCGAAGAGGCGGACAAAAAGGCAAAAGTCTTATCTGGTGGCGAAAAGGTGCGCTGTATGTTGGCACGTATGATGCTAAAAGGCGCTAACTTCTTGCTTATGGATGAGCCGACCAACCATCTTGACCTTGAGAGCATTACCGCGCTAAATAAGGGTATGGAACGTTTTGATGGTTGTATGATTTTCTCCACTCACGATGAAGAGATTATGTCTACTGTAGCCAATCGTATCATACGCATTAACTCTAGTTTGGAGTATGACAAAAATATTGATTATGAGACATATTTGGAGACTAATTTAAAACGCTAAAATTTTTATCCAAAAATTTGCTTAAACAGCTTGTCTAAGTGATAATCATTATATTTTGCATATCTATTCTATCCAGTGTTAGAATGTTAAATTGTATGTAAATGTATTTAGTTTACTTTGCTTTATTAATAAAATTTAAATAAACAAAATTAACCTAAAGGCAATTAGCAATATTTATATTTGTTATTTGTCTTTTTTTACGCCTAACAACAGAATGATTTTATTAATACGAAACTAAATTTTATTAATAACAATTAAAATTTTTAATTCAAATCAATATAAATTCAACCAAATTATTAATTTAATTTTATTTTTAATATTAGTTTTTTTAATATTAGTTTTTTTAGAATTTTTAATATTAATTTATTCAATATTAATTTTACTTTTTTAAAATAAAATTATTTAATTCCAATAATTTTTAATTAATTTAATATTTAAATCGCTCAATTTTCTTATTAATTTATTTAATAAATTAATGTAAATGTTTGTAAAAATATTTTATTTGTGGTAAAATATTGTTAAATAATGTAGATTTTTATTTAAGGGGGGGGGTAGTCTTGACAGTTTTAAATGTTAAGAAATTTATAATAGTTTTAATAGCGGTGCTAGTTACCGCCACATTTTCATTTATCCTTATTAGCTTAATTAATAAAGTTGATAATCATTCCAACAATACAGATAATGTTATAAGTTATAGTACCACTACAACTATAAATGGTTATACATTCAATATAGATTATTTAAATGGAGACGTTTATATAAACAATGCTGCTGATTTAAGAGCTTTTAGAGATGCGGTTAATAGTGGCTATGATTTTAGCAATTGGAATAGCGTAAAATTAAATGCTGACATTGATGTCAGTGATGAAGATTGGACTCCAATCGGCTGGGGTGGTAAAGTAATTTCTCAAGAAGCTGGTCCTATTTACACAGTGTGTTATAGTTTTAGAGGTGTGTTTGATGGTAATGGACATTATGTGACATATAGATATGACTCTGCTAAAACGTTTAAAAAAAATAGTTATGCTATCTCTGATGTAATTGCTGGTTTTTTTGGTAACTTAGATGGTGATGTGAAAAATCTTTGGTTAAAAGATTGTGAAATTAATTTTAATTTTGATGCTAGTTCAGATGAATTAGAGCCAGAGACAAAAGTTGGGATATTAGCAGGCGCTATTGGTGAAAATGCTAAAGCTAGTGAAAATATTACTGAGTATAATACAGAATTTAGATTGCGTCATATATTAATAACAAATCCTACTGTTAATATTACAGTAACAGGCGGAACTCCATTTTTGTGGGGTCAAGATTATAGAAACATATATTATGGTTCATTGTATGGGAGGTTTTTAAAAAAAAGTGATAACTATAAGCTTTATTTGAGAAATATAGTTGTTTACGATGATTATGATTCAAATAATCTCAATAATACTGCTATGTGTATAACCACATATAATCATACTTACATATATTATGGTGTTGGTGTTGGTATTGATCCTACATCTTATACTAATTGTTATTTTCATGGATATGTTCATTTAACCAGATTAGGCGATACATCACATATTAGTGAAATAGAAATAAAAAATAATTATTACGATTCTCCACCATATGACGAAAGTTGTATGCAAGAAAATCTTGCTAATACATATTTTAAAAAATTATACAAACCAGCTACAACCGAAATAAATGGTGGTTATCCAATACCTGTAGCATTACTTCGAACAATTAGTTACACTGTCAAAACAGAAAATGAATTCGCAAATGTTAATATCACAGCCGCACATAGCACACAATATAATGGCACTGCAACATATGACTCTGGTGCAACAATAGTTGTCCCAAGTCAACTCTTTGGAAGTCTTGCCTTAAATAATACTAATAGTATGATAGCAAATTTTTACGAATACACGCTAGGATGTGAGTTTACGAATGGTATAACTAACGGAGACTATTCTTGGACTATCGACCATTATAACAAGACCATTACATTGACCGTAATTCCAGAATTTGATGTTACTTTTAAAATTAGCGAACCTGATAATAGTTATAATTATTGCACGAATAATCAGATATCAGAAGAGGTAACAGAAAAACTTGGATATGGTACAATAATTTATATCAACCATCAAGGTTTTTACAAAGATAATAATTTTAATATTTCTAACTCTTATTTAACGATATCTAAAGAATTCTATAAAGGCACTGTTTTATATATTAATGGTATAGAATCAAGAGAAGATCTGGATGAAGGGGGAGAATACCCTATCGTAAAAAATGTAATACTTACACTTTATGTCGAACCAGATATGAAAGATACAAGCGAGTTATTCCAAACGCATTGTTATAATTGGAGTGAAGGCTATACAAAATTTGATAGTAACAGTAACTTAATTGGTACCGAAAATTCAGTGAATGAACTAGGAGGTAAATTTAATTTTTACGGTATTAATATTCAAGACGATGGTACTATTACAGACAACACGTTACTTGAAGGAGATGACAAACCTCAAAAAATACCTAAAGAGTCCACTCTGGAAATAAAAGAGTATAAAGAAAATAATGATAATAAATACAAGATCATAATTAAGTTAAATGATTTTCGATATTTTATTAAAAACGAGGAGCCCTATTATGAAACTTTTTATTATAATGCTATTTGTGTAATACCAGAGCCATCTATAGGATGTCAATTTGAGTCGCTAGATGAAACTGGAACCACTTGTCCATCATTTCCAATTTTACATCAAGATTATGCTGAAGGTGACTATCAGCCTTGGAAAAGAATTTATTTAAACGAAAAAGATAATTCAGACCAAGGATACACAGCAGTGCAAGATCTTGATAATATTGCATTATCAAATATTAAATGTTTTGCAGTAACTTTCGCTTATATACCTTATAGTTTAGGATTTAATTATAGTTATGCAGGTATTTTGGGTAGTTTGGACTTTAAGTACATTTATGAAGATAATAGATTAGAGGCCTTTGATTACGACTATGAGAATATTGTAGAGGATAATCCTAGTATTGCAAACGTGTTAGGGGATGTTACGTTTGGCGAGTGGTGTATTGCTATTAATTCTGGTGGGAGATTGTTAGATAATTATGGTTCTGAAATTCCTAATACTGGAAGTAATATTTACAAAGATAATACTGGTAAAAATATAATTAAAGTTTATCATATATATGATTTTGATATTAAGTTTGTTTATTCACGTGAGATTAAATTAAATAAAGATGGTATTAATTATACCTATTATGCTGTGACAGGAATATCCACTGGCAGTGTGGGAGACTTGTCTAATGCAATATTTGCAAGATGGTCAAATATATATAATGTGACAATTAAGAATAATCCAAATAATACACAATGGAAAACAGAGAATGGTTACACTCAAGACATAGTCAATACATTAGTGGGTGTACGTGGCAGTGGTAATGCAGATGAAGTTAGTCAATACGACAATTATTCAATCGGTTTAAAAGTTGTATCTAACACAAATTATGCATATCCATTCTATTCAAGTGTGTGGGAAGATGAAACAGGTTTAGCATTCCATAAAGCAGGTGTAAATAAAACAGATTTTGGCGAACTAAATAGTTATTCCGCAACCAGCGATAAAGGTAAATATGCAGTTTACAACTATGGTTATGAGATATTAGGCTGGTACATTACATTTACGTACAATAATGATGATTATTACATTACATATGATCAAACTAATGGCTGGACATACTCAAAATATCAAAACACTTATACACCTATAAATATTTTGACAACAGAACAAAATACTAATTTATTAGACTTAGCAGATTATACAGGCGGTTTAGATTTATTGTATGCTGATGGCAATATAACCAACCTAACTATGCGACCAGAGTGGCAGGCGGTAAAAATTAATGTAGCGGAAAATAATAGCTCAATTTTGCTTGAAGATGCTGACTCATTTACATTCGGAGCACTATTTGACAACTCCAATACTAATGTTCCACTAGAAAATAACTACACGTTTGCATATTGGAATGTGGGAAATGATGCTGATATAGTGATACCAGCATTTGATTGTGCATACAATTGGTGGTATACATTCGATCATTCAGCATATTCATATACTGATGGTGAATATACAATCAATTTAAATCCACATAGTGCGCCTAACATTAGCAAGGTTACATTAAATTACAAAAATAATGACAGTTTTGCAACTCTATCAGATAAAGGTAGTTATCAAAATGTAGGCTCAGGTTATGATGCAAAAAAATATACTGTATATAGTGTCTACAAAACACAATCTAGGACATCATATACAAGTTTTGATTATCCAAATTTAAAAGATAAAGCAAATTGTTCGTACTACGCCGACTATCTTAAAGCTTATGTCAATGCGTACGAAGAGTATATTAAAAATTGTAACAATCCAACTGGATATACATGGGATATTTTGCGTAAAGTTTATGGCGTAGATGAATCTAATTATGACCTAAACACAATTTCTGATGATATTTATATCTATCTAGCAGAAGGTCAAGCTGTTGGTAGTCTGCCAGAATTTTCTATTCCATATTACACTCAAATCGCATACAAAACTAATGGTAACTCTGGATATTATTTCTATCCACTTAACGCTTATAATGATGTAAGCAATGTTGACTTGAAGAATGCTTATGATGCAGAAATCAACAAAGATGCACCAAATGGCTTCAACTATAATGAAGCATCTAATTGGAGTTGGAGTTATAGTGCTCAAAGTTTTACTGACAATAATAGTTACACACTTAATTCAGTTTGGTATAGGAAGAGTTACAATCTAGATATGTCAGTAGAGTTTGATGACAATTTAGGCGAATATGGTTATATTATATTGGTTGTCGAAGATGCAATTAGTACTAATACTAAATACTATCTAGCGAAATACGATAGTGTTATGACATATTATCCTATAAGTTTTACAGATTTAGGTAAAAGCATAAACAGAATAATACTAAAGGATGGACAGACAACCTCAATCACGATTAATTCTGGTAGCAATTTAACTTTTTATATATTCGACCAAAGCAGTGATCAAAGTTACGATTCATTCATAGGTTATAGATACGCTGACCACAATATGATGTATGATGGCGTAGATTATGCGCAAAGTTCGAATAATTATACGCTGAGTTTCACAGGCGATTATATCGAAAACACAATGCAAGTGAAAGACAATGGTTATGTAAGCTTAACAGCAAACTACGAGAAGATTAATTATGATATGCTAGTAAAAGTGGCTGATGTCAGCGCATTGTCGTTCAAATTATATAGGCACGACACAAAGACAACATATTATTCAAGGACAAGTTTAGCATTAGAAGATTTACAAGTTGATGACAAATTTACAATCACACTCAGCTTTAATGTGGGTTATGAGTATGCAGATAATGCAATAGTATTCTTAACAGATGGAGATGATGATAAATCAAAAATCATATATCTATACAGCGATTTAATATCAGATGATGGTATAACTCAAGAAATAACCTTTACTATAGATGCAGATTGGTTACGAAATTTCTATGACAATACAAGCACAGAATATCAAGGTTATAGCGTAGATGATGTTAAGATTAATGATACAAACGCATATGGTATAGGCATATTGCAAGTCAATAGCGATTATATTGATTTTGATTATTACATTAAAGTATTAGATAGTTATAATAATACAGAACTGGAAAACAATCATAGAACGGATAAATGGAATTTAAGCGTTGGTAAGGTTATAGTTAGTGATGTTATAACACAACTTAGCAATATAACTGACCAGAATGGTTATATATATTATGGTTATATAGCGACAGATGGCACCCAATATGCAGTAATACAGAGTTACGCTTATCAGCCTAACCGACCTTATAATAAAATAAGTAATAATTTGAAATATACATTCCCGCTATTATATGATGATTATTTATTATCTTGTAGAGAATTTACAATTGATGAAGAAACTTTACAAAGATTGGTTATTACAAGCGCAGGGCAAATAGTGCCAGTGGCAAATAGGCAAATATATATGGCATTAGAAGTGCGTGAGATAATGGCGTTAAATATGTCAATAATTAGGCAAACTTATGACACGATGGTTACCGAATTAAGCGGAATGATAAGCGGTGCAGACAAATTATCATACACATTGACAGCGCCAGCATACAGCAATGCTACAGCTACAGCGTATGCATATCAAGGACAACAATTAATTTTATCTAATGCATATGATAAATTGCATTATTCTGGAATAGATATAATTTATAATGATAATGAGATTGAAGAACTTGAAATCACAATTACGGACAACTCAGCATTAGAGTTTAGATTTATACCAAAGCAGTTAACGCCTACATTCAAATTCTATGTAGAGAACGAAAGCGGAGAGTATGATATCTATACAGATAAAGATGATTTAGAGTT
>CASFFJ010000058.1 GCA_949293915.1 uncultured Christensenella sp. | reverse complement strand
GTATTGACATTTATAATGTTGTTCAGTATTACTGACTTTTTCGTTGCTACAAAATACTCAGCAATTGCATTTAATATCACTTGTTTATTGTCTGCTTTAATTACAATTTTTATTTATTTAAAACGTGGAAAATTATGTTTTAAGCGAGGCGAGTATAAAAATATCTTGAAAAGTGCTCTACCAATAACAGGCGTACGACTTGCAAATTCGCTTGTTCATCCACTTACAACAATTATAATTCCATCAATGCTGATTTTAGCTGGATACACCAAGGTAGAAGCAGTATCAAGTTTAGGGGTTATTATGGGAATGACTTTTCCTATGCTATTTGTCCCTATGACAATAATAGGCAGTATAAGTATGGTATTAATTCCTTCTATCAGCAGTATGATAACAAAAAATAATTATGATGAGATTTCAAACAATATCAATAAATCTATATCAACAAGTATTTTTATCAGTATGATGTTTATACCACTATATCTCTCTGTCGGCGACCTTATAGGAATTGTATTATATGGCAATGCTTTATCTGGTGTCTTATTACAACTGTCTGCTATATGCGTTCTGCCAATCACACTATGCAATTTGACAGGTAGCATATTAAACGCTTTGAATTTAGAGGTAAAGTCATTTATAAATTATATAATAGGCTCGATTGTACTTTTTGTTTCCCTATTTGTATTCACTCCATTATTTAAAATTAATTCGATCATAATTTCATTCTTCTTATCAATGACAACTATAAGTTTGCTCAATATTATTAAAATTAAAAAAGCAGTTCCAAACATTAAACTCAATCTTGTGAATTTAATTTATAAATATACATTGATTGTCATTCCTTGCAGTATATTAGGTGTTTTTGTGTCAAATATTTTATTAAAAATTTTAACTAGTTTTATATGTAGTCTAATAGGTGGCGGAATTGCAATTATTTCAACTTTAATATTAGTTAAATTATTTAACATATATGATTTAACAGACATAATAAAAATGATTAAGAAGAAAAAACAAAAGAAAAATATTGCTGAAAAAATGTAAATTTTAAAAAATTATTAAAAAAAATAATAAAAAATATAGAATTTAATAAAAATTCTAAAAAATAATAAAAAATAAAATAAATAAAAATTTAATTATAAATAAATCATAATAATTATATTTATTTTATATATTTATTATAAAAATTTTTTAACATTTTAAAAAATTTTTTAATTAACATAATAATTCTAATAATTAATTAAAAAAACTATTCTAATTTTATTATTTATATCTATTAACTGTATAATAAAATAACAATTTGAACATAATTATATTATGTTCTTAGTTTTTTTGAGAGTATTGATAATTTATATAGTTGTATTAGTATTTTTGCGAATAATGGGCAAGCGCCAAATTGGAGAAATGCAACCTTACGAAGTAGTTATAACACTAATTATTGCAGACTTAGCAACTCTTCCTATGAGTGATACAAATATTCCGCTTCTCAATGGAATACTGCCACTTGCAATTCTGGTTTTAATACATTATGTGATAACATTATGTACAAGAAAAAGCGTTAAAATAAGACGACTTATGAGTGGTCGTCCAGTGGTAGTTATTAGTCCAAAAGGTATAGAATATGATGCATTAAAAGATTTAAATATGAATATTGATGACTTGCTAGAAATGATTAGACAATGCAATTATTATAGTTTTGACCAAGTGGAATTTGCAATCATTGAAACTAATGGCAAAATGAGTGTTATACCAACTAGCTCTAACGCTCCAGCAACTGCACAAGATGTCGATGTCAATAATCCGCCCGCACAACTGCCACATATTATAATATCGGATGGAAAAATTATTAAAGAAGAATTAAAAATATTAAAACTTGACAATAAAAAATTAAATCAAATTATTAAGCATATTAAGGCTGATAATTTAAAACAAATAATAGTGCTTTCGATTGATGAAAAAGGTAAAACATACTATCAATTAAAAGGTAAATCTTTTAATATTGTTGACAATATATTTAAGGAGATAAAGTTATGAAAATTTGGATACCTATGCTTATATTGTTCGTTGCCAGTCTAACGCTAATCGTTTGGGATGGCATACATAATGATAATGTTTTTGAGTATTTAGAAAAAGAGAGTGAACACATATATTCTTCACTCTTAACTGATGATATATCAAATGAAAATATTCAAAACAAAATACATAACTTATCAAATTATTGGACAAAAGAAATGGATATGCTAAGCATATCAATATCACGTAAAGATATGCAGTCAATATCCGATTATTTGCAGTATCTTTATGCATCAACTATAAACAATAACCAAGAAGATGCCATAACTTATTCACGCCTATTATTATATAATGTGCAAGGTGTACGTGAATCAAGTGGAATTAGCGGACTGAATATATTATAATTACAATAAGGAAACAATTAACGTTACCAGCAGAAAACAATTAACGAAAAGTACGAATAATAAGAATATAATTTCACTAGGAAGTGTGCTGAAAAAGGTATGTTTTTCTTTATCATTATTTAAAATGCTTTCATAAATTTTATTCGTTGCTGTTCTCACAAACATAATTTTTTCTTTGTTGTTTGTATTTGTATCTTTTGATTTCTTTTTATAATATTTTATTAACGTGCTCTCTCTATCTTTGAGTTGATCTATTGTCGCATCATATGGCAAATTTAAAAACTTATAACATTTCTTTATTTCATCTGTCATTTCAACATCCTTTTAAGATATAAGCCAGTATAACTATGCTTGTTTTCCGCCACTTCTTCTGGCGTGCCGGCGACCACGATTTTACCGCCATTTTCGCCTCCTTCTGGCCCCATATCTATAATGTAATCTGCTGTCTTTATAACATCAAGGTTATGTTCAATCACGATTACAGTATTTCCTTTGCCTACTAAACGCTGTAAGATATCCACCAATTTTTTGACATCATAACTATGCAAACCGGTGGTTGGTTCATCTAAGATATAAATAGTATTACCCGTATCTCTGCGTGTGAGTTCGGTTGCTAATTTTAACCTTTGCGCTTCTCCACCAGATAATGTCACCGCACTTTGTCCAAGTTTTACATAACCTAGACCAACATCCACCAATGTTTGTAGTTTTGACTTAATTTTTGGCAATGCATCGAAGAATTCATACGCTTCATCAATGGTCATCTCTAACACATCATATATAGATTTACCTTTGTATTTAACATCCAACACTTCACGCGAATAGCGTTTGCCAGCACACACTTCACACGGCACATAAACATCT
>CASFFJ010000057.1 GCA_949293915.1 uncultured Christensenella sp. | reverse complement strand
TTTTTTAAAGCAATTTATATTTTTAACTATTTGATAAAATAAATTGTTATAGTATTTATTAATTAGTAATTATAAAACACTTACATATATTTAAATTATTCGCTTGTCAGCACTATCGAGTTTAATATTAATTGACAGCATTTTATTATTAAGTCTACTGAAAATGCGCTCGTCATATCTGTCAAGAATGTTCTCTAATGATAAATTGGTGCTAATAATTGTAGGTTTGTTGTTCAGTTGGCGTTGATTGATAATATTGTATAAATATTCTATGGTTATATTTTTTAGAATTGGCTCTGTGCCTAGGTCATCTATCAACAATACATCTGCGTTAATCATATCATATAATTCATTGGATTGTCCTATATGATATAGTCTACAAATTTCATTCATATCAAATGCTGTTTTATAACATATGTTATAGTTTTTTTCAAGTATCGTGTTGGCAATACATTCAAGAAAAAATGTTTTTCCAGACCCTGCATTTCCTATAATATTAATATTGATTTTTGTAATTTTAGGGAATTTTTGGCACCAAGTTTGCAACAATTCTTTTGCTTTTATGTCATTTTCGGACATCATTTCTAAATTGCATTGATTAAAAGATTTAAATTTTGATTGACTGCTACTTAGTGTAGAAATTTTCGTATTTAATTCTTTTAACAAACATTTACAGATTTGTCCACCAACCACGCCTGTATCATTGCATAACTCGCAATTATAATGTGGTTCTAGCTCATTAGGACTAATATTTTTTGCCTGCAAATATTTATTTATTTTTTGTTTTAAATCTTCCACTTCATATTTTAATTCAATATTTTCTTGATTTAAAGATGATTTTATGTATTCAAGTTGTTTTTGTGAATAAGTTGTGTATAAATTATTAAATTCTTCATTTTTGCGCAGTGAATTAATAAATTCGTTACATTCTTCTTGCGCGCGCAGGCGCTTAATCATAAAATTTTGTTTAATTTCTTTAATTATTTTTTGCTTATTCATACTATACCTCCACTTCGTCAAGGTTAGAAATTAAACTTGAGATTTGTTCTTTTGTGTAATTATTGTGGATAAAGTTATTTTTAGTTTCTTTAACTACACGCATATTTTTAGCATCCGATAAAGTTTTTACTTTGCCAACCCAATCAGCTAAGATTTTATTTAGATACGCCATTGCGTTTATTTTGTCTTTTGCAAAAGTTGATGCATATAAAATTATATCTAAACTAAATCCCCAATCTTTAGTCCAAGTGCGATAAAAACTCCTATCGTTATTATTAACATTTCGTGAAACATTAAGCGAAGATAAAATTTGTTTAATTTCATCATCAACTGCTAGATTATCACGCAAATATTCGTTATAACTATCAAGTGATACAATGCCTAACTTGTATAATTTTAAGATTATATTATTAAATCCTTCAAGTGTACGTATACTTGATTTAAAGCAATTGTCTGCAATTATTTCAAGTGTTGATTTATCATAACCTTTGTTGACCCAGTCGATCACATAAGTGTCAATTTCTTTAGTTAAATCTTCATAAAACAAGCCTAGTTGCTTATTTATGGATGTCGCTATAAAATATAGATTTTCAAGTTCGTTTTCGTATGAGTCAATTTCATCAATTGACAACAATTTCATCTCATAATATTTGGTTAACATTTTATCTAGATAATCCATATCCAGTTTTCGTTTCTTTGCTTTTAGCATTTTTACGACATATACAATAACACTCAATTCAAAACCAAATGCATTTAGCCACTTGTCAATGTAAGCTTTGTCTTCTAATTGAATTTTTCGTTTGCTACCCATAGCAGATAAAATTAGATTAACTTTATCATCAGCATAACCAAGTTCAGCAATTTTATTAGCGACATCTTCACGTGTACGTATTCCTTCGCGCTCCCAATCTTTTGCCACCGTTACTATGTATGGATGGCGTACGTTAAAACCTTTGTAGTCAGCACAATATTTAATAATATCAATTAAAGCGCCTGTTTCAATGTGATAATTTTCAATCAAATTGTAATATTCTGCAAATTCGTTAGGCGTGATTTGTCTAGTGTTTAAGATCTCTTGTATCTGAATATTAAAGTCGGCATATTTGTCTATATTATATTTCTTTATACTATTCGAATTGGAATAAACTGGCAAATATCTAACTTCAACCGGATTTGTTGACAACACTTGAACCAAACCTTTGTCTTGCCAGTACATAAAACAACTGATGATATCATCTTCTGTCATATTGAGTGTATCAGCAAAATATTTTAGGTTGTTGTTTTGTTCATCATTGCATTTGCTTAACCCTAATAGGTAAACTTTCACACAATATTCAGGTGCGGTGGGCAAAAAATTATCAATGAACACATTGTCTATTATTGTCTTATTGTTAGTTGTGTAACTAGGACTGAACTTACAAAATTTCATACTTATATATTAGCACAAAAAAAATTGTTTGTCTATTCATACGATAAATTATCTAATACCAAAATTTGCAAACTAATTCTAAAATTTGTCCTAATCTCATAAAATCTAATATGAAAAAGTGGATTTTGAGTTTTATGATAGTTTTTGTTGTGATTTTCTGTGCATCTTGTAAAGAAAAAACTGATATAACAGAAATCTCCACAAACTTGTCTTGTTATGCAATAGAAATTGATTTTGACTATGATAATATGAGTGCTGATTGTACTGAAAAATTAACTTTTGTGAATAATACTGACAATATATTACGCGAGGTTAAATTTCATCTATATCCACAATATTTTGAACATGGGGCAACTGCGAGTATTCTGTCTAGCACAAAACTCAACGATGCGTATCCGAATGGGATGAGTTATGCCACGTTCGAAATTATGAGTGTGGTGGCGGATGGTGTAAATACTACTGTCCAATATGAAGGTGAATATGATGGTATATTAAATGTACCGCTAACAAATTCGCTTTTGCCAGATGATTGTGTGACAATTGAGATTGATTTTGAATTTAGTTTACCAAATTGTTGTCACAGATTTGGATATGGTGAAAATACTATCAATCTTGGCAATTTTTATCCAATTGTTTGCGTGTATGAAAATGGAGCATATAGCATTAATCCATATCACGCAAACGGCGATCCTTTTTATAGTGATATTGCTAACTATTCTGTCGAACTTATAGTTGACAATGATTTAATTGTTGCATCTAGTGGAGAAAAGATTGATTGTGTTAAACAAGATAAAACAACATATCAAATAGAGCAAAAAGCGGTTAGAGATTTTGCTATTGTGATGAGCAAAAACTTTAAAATATTAAATAAAAAATATAATGATACTAGCATTGAGTATTATTATTTTGATGATGCTAATTGTGAAAAATCATTAATTGCTGGATATGATGCGATAAAAACCTTTTCAAAAAAATTTGGAGAATATCCGTATAAGACTTTTTCAATCGTACAAACCAATTTTGTGCACGGTGGGATGGAATATCCAACACTAATTATTGTAAGTGATGCCGTTAAAGATATAGATGACTATATAAATGTTATCGTGCACGAAACCGCGCATCAATGGTGGTATGGAATGGTTGGCAATGATGAATTTATCTATCCTTGGCTGGATGAAGCACTGACTGAATATAGTACAATTTTGTTCTATGATTATGTCGATGGATATAACTTGTCGCATAAAGAAATGGTCAATGCTTGCAAAGAAAACTACACGTTATTTGTGACAGTATACAAAGATGTGCTGGGAGATATAGACACTTCAATGCGTGCAGTAAACGAGTATGACACCGAACCAGAATATACATATTGTATATATGTTAAAGGTGTATTGATGTTTGATAGTTTGTATTCGCTTGTTGGCGAGAAAGATTTTATATCATCATTAAAAAATTATTTTGAAGAAAACAAATTCACAAACGCAACACCAAACGACTTGATTTCTGCATTCGAAACCAAGTGCGGAACAGATTTAAAATCGTTCTTTGATTCGTGGATAAAAGGCAAAGTTGTGGTTAGATAACTAAATTTTTTTTAAAAATATTAAATTTTTCAATATTTTTTGCATTTTTTTGCTATTTTTTTAAATTTTTTAAAAAATTTTAATATTTAAATTTTTTTATAAAAATAATAATTTGAATTGTTTTCAATTTTTTTAATTTTGTCGTGTTGATTTTTTTATAATTTACTAAAATTATTAACTTAAATTATTTTTTAAA
>CASFFJ010000056.1 GCA_949293915.1 uncultured Christensenella sp. | reverse complement strand
CTACGCCAGTTCTTAACACAAATTCTTTAGCTTGAATTGGATTGGTATAGCGCTCACTGGCTATTTTGCCATCATCATCCGCCACCTTTAAGACACCTAATTCGCCTTCGACTGTAACACCTTTTTTATGCGCATAATCTACAACTTTTTTCGTGATTTTAACATTTTCTTCAAAAGCAAGAGTTGAGCCATCTATCATCACGCTATCAAAACCTAGATGAATGGCACGCTTTACAATTTCAAAATTTTTGCCATGGTCAAGATGGACTGAAATAGGAAGTTTTATCTTCTTAACACTTGCAACCAAACCAATCAGCAAATCATCGCCAATGTAATTCATTGCAGATTCACTAAACTGCAAAATGACAGGCGACTTCATCTCCACACAAGCATCAATTAATCCGCGACAAATATCAAAACTCGAAACATTAAAAGCTGGGACTATATACCCTTCTTTATTAGCTTTTTTTAGCATTGTCAATTGATTCATAATTACCCTCTAATGTTATTATAACACAAAACGCACTAAAGCAAAATGTTTTTATTCGAATTCTTTATAATCATAATAAAATTTATTGTGATATTTCTACTTTTAAACAATATTTATTAAATTTAATAAATCTTTTTATTGAAATTTTATACATTTATTTTATACAAATCATTCAGCTGTTTCATAATATGGTATATTAAAATTTCCATCACATAAATTGATAAGCAATGTATCATTTATTTCTTTTTCTTTATATGTTTCGTTATCTACATTGATGTCAATTTTTTCTCCATTTAATACAACAAATAATTTATATTGTGTCACCTGCCTACGCCCTGTGCCAGTTATTTTTTTGTCCACAATTACGCACTCTATTTGTTGCGGATTATTAGTAAAACTTGTATTTGCTACATCAATAAACGCCATTCCATATCCATATGACAATATAAGCACTAACAATCCTATCAATATTTTTACTCCAACTTTTTTTGTGATTTTTTTAAAAATTGTCAATGATAAAATTAAGAATGCTATTACAATTACTGCCATAGGAATAAGCGCATAGAGCAGTATGATACTTTCATCCAAGTAAGAATGGTAAAACGAATTAACTAAAACTAAAAAAACATCAACGCAATAGTAAGAATCATTTTGTTATCAAAAAATTTTACAGTTTGATGCTTGACTTTATAAAGAATAAAATCAATTATTAAGTACAATGCAAATATTGAGTTATAAATAAATAAAATGCATAGCATATCATCATACGCAATAAATAGTTTTAATGCAAATATGCCAGCGTTTACAATATAGCCTAAAACTGATATAATCGCTTTCTTTTTGCCTTTATATATTAAAAGATTTCGAACAAACATTAATATCAAAATCAATTCACATAAAACAAGCGTTAAAATAGAAAAAAACTTTTCATTACTCTGTACTCTATTATCGATCATAATACTTACGAATAATGCAAAAATTAATACAAAATCGACAATGTTGAATACTAAATTAATTTTGGCTCGCCTAGTTTTTTTTGATTTTGTTGATTTCAATTTAGAGTCATCAGTTTGGTTAAGTTTATTTGATTGTTTCATAAAAATAATTATATCAAAAAAAATTTAATTATAATAGTAAAAATTAGTTATTATTGAAAATTTAACAAAATTTATGGTAATACAAAAAAGAAAACTAAAAACATTATTTTTTTCTATATATTTATGTAATAATCAGATATAAATATTCTTTTTATTAAATTTATGAATTTTTGTTTTGAATTTATGAAAATTTTGTGTATACTAGACTTAAGGATAAATATGAAAGTTTTATATGTGGTGGATAGTATAACAGAAATAAATGCAAAAATAAACAAAATCACTAGTCGTTTTGGTCAAAATATTGCATTTATTGTTTATGCTCCATTAGCAACATTATTCGAGTCTTATGGATATAAATCTAATGCTGTTTATTACAATCAACTCGCTAATGTCTTACACAAATATTTATCAATTTGCAATGTACAAGATATTGTAATATACTACTCCAGTTTGACTTTAAGCGATGATTTGCTAAATAATTTTATGAACAAAATTGGTGACAAACAAAAAGCTGTCAATATAATACCAAATTACAATGCATTTGAAAAATTTGATAATAATATTTATAATTTGTATGTGAAGTCTATTTTTAAAATACCAGATAGTTTATGCAGTCCAAAATTGCAATTCTTACCTGAATTGTTTGTTAAAGAATTAATAGAAAGTCATTTTGCAAATAAATTATTTCAACTATCCGATAATTATGTTAGAAACATATATATAGAAGATAAACAACTAAGTAAACAATTAAAAGTAAAGCAAAAATTTAATATAAATAACTTAATATCAATTATAATAGCATTATGTATAACAATTGGTCTAATTTTAACACTAAAATTTATTGGTATCAATTTTGCAATAGTCATAATCTTTATATTTCTATACATCCTTGATATTGTCATTTCGTGCATACTGAATTACAAACAGCGATTTGACTATAGATTTTTAAAATAATATTTAAATAATTTAATAATAATTTAATAATTGTAAGCAGAAAAAGAACATATTAGATTACGTAGTCTAAATATGTTCTTTTTCTGTATTATTAATTTGAAAGTGGAGTGTTGTTATTATTTTGCTGATTTTTTGATTCAGTTATATCTTTTCTCTTCTTATTAGGCTTTTTCTTAACTAATGCTCCCCACAAAATAATTGCAATTTGTAATGGAATGCCAACAATATAAAGTGGCCATAAATTAAACTTTAAGAATTGAATATGAATACACACTATAAGCGACCATAAAAGTATAGTCATTTCTATGAATAAATAACGTTTTTTAGTCGACCAAATACTAGTGAATACAATTAAAACAACGCAAGATAATGGAACAGCCCATAAGAAAACATACCAAAAATTAATTTCTGCAACAATTTTGACAATCGCAAAAGCAATAGTTGCACACAACCAAACTGCACTGACTGCAAGAAGCGTTATAATTGGACGCATTGGGAACATTTTATCTTTTGATAAACTGACTGGTTCAATAGATTTTTGCTCTAAAACATCCTCATCTTTTGTCAATGCATCAAGTGTTGTTCCATAAAAATTGGCAAGTTCTTTTAATACTTCCACACTTGGCATACTTTCACCTTTCTCCCACTTAGAAACAGACTTATCAGAATAATTGAATTTTTCTGCCAGTTCCACTTGTGTAAGTTTTGCATTTTTGCGAAGCTTTAACAAATTCCTTGCGATATTTTGATTTATATCATTCATATAATCTCCATAAAATACATTTTTTACTTTTAATATATTAACATATATTAAAAAATAAATCAAATATTTTACAAAAAAACTCTCATAAAAGTAGAATTTATCATTTTGAATTCAATATTTAAAAGAATTTAAGTTAATTTTATGAAAAATAGGATAGATTGATTTAAATATTTTTTTACAACTTAAAATGAAAAAAAATAATAAGTTTATTAAGCTCAAACAGTAAAAAATTATCTATTTTATAGATATTTACAGCGTGTTGTTGGACTTAATTCTTCTATTCCACTTTTAGTAGAGTTGACTCTATTTTTGCAGACTCAAACATTATAATTAAATTTGTCAAATTCTATTGGAAAAATGCATTTTTAGTGTTAAGATAGCATTGACAATAAAGTCATACAATAAAAAATTTAAAGGAGTTAAAAATGAAAAAAAATATTAAAACTACTGAAGTGCCTATTTTCTTTGCAACAGATGACAATTATGTT
>CASFFJ010000055.1 GCA_949293915.1 uncultured Christensenella sp. | reverse complement strand
CTTTTAAAGAGTAATCTTTAAAGTCGACTTTGATAACTTAGGTTATCATTGAGTGTATAGTGAGTAAACACTTAAAAATCAAACGAAAACTTAGTACTATTAGATATAGATATTTAAAAAATTCGGTCTAACCCACCGAATTTTTTTATTGTTAAATACAAAAAAGCAATATGTTAATCGTATTGCTTTTTTAATAATAATTTTATATCATAAAGAGACTATATATCTGTATTTTTTTAATAATTTTATATTATAAAGTTACTAATTATATAAAAAATTTCAATATTAATTGTATAATATATTTAATAAAAAACGTTTATTGTTTATAAAATGATTTAAATAGTTTTAATATTTTAACAAAAAATATGCCTTCTAATTTTGTTTTAAAAGGCATATTTGATTATAATTAGTTAGTAAAGCAGTCTTCTAGCATAATGTATGCGGAGCGAGTGCGTTTGTGGTATTTTGAAAAATAATCTAAACCAACCATCAGAGAATACACGAATTTTTTATCATTCTTACTGCTGGCTTGATATAGTGAATTAAGTAGTAAGGTAAATTCTTCTTTTTCAGTCATTTTTAATTTGTAATTGTCAACTTTAGTTAGTATCTCACGTACAACAGACATAATTTTGTTATAATGATTTTGTTGATATTCATCAGTCGAGACAATCACGTGAGTTTTGCAATAAATATTATTAACCGCATTTTTAAATGGTAAAATTATTTTGTTTGCAAATTCTGCAATCTC
The DNA here is from genome assembly GCA_949293915.1 of uncultured Christensenella sp. Taxonomy (GTDB): domain Bacteria; phylum Bacillota; class Clostridia; order Christensenellales; family UBA1242; genus Onthoplasma. Next base: position 2,552 of record CASFFJ010000055.1, on the reverse strand, counting down.
TTGATTAGGATTGTCATCATTTGTGAAAAATTTATGAGCAAAATCATATAAAGAAAATTGTTTCTGTTCAAAAAAGTTTAATAAATCATATACAAACGCTAAGATTTCTTTATCATTATTAGGTAAAGTTATAATATGTTTGTCATTACTATTGCTTATACAATGTTTGAGCATATTATTAAAATCAAAATTTTCACGCGAATCCAAAACAATATTTTTTAATTTCTCATTCTCATTGATAGTTTGTAATAAACTAGAAATTTTAACTTCTGCTAAAATATATTTACCCAACAAAAATTCATCACACGCATTGTTAAATGATTTTATATCTATTACATCCATAACTCCATCCTTTTTTACATTTTAGCATAGAAAAAATTAATTAGCAAATATATTGTAACATATTTAAAAAGTTTGTCTTTTTATTTGATTTATTGTATAATATCATTAATAGAAGGATGTTATTATGGATTTCGTACCAGACAATACAGTCAATAAACTAATCTTACTATATGTGCTTGACAAAATGGAGATTCCACTTACAGAAAATTCTATTTTGGAGATATGCTCTAGTCAAAATAATTGGGTTAATTGGATGGATTGTAAAGATTTGTTGTCGCAACTTATAGTTTCTAAATTTATTTACAAACCTAATACTGATAATAACGAAAGTAGATATAATATTACTGTAGCGGGTAGGGAATGTTTATCTCAGTTTTATACTCGAATACCAGTAAGCCTACGTGATGCGATATCACAATTTGCGCAAGAAAATAAAATGCAATATAAACGCAATCAAGAGTACATTGCTAAATCATATAAAAATGAAGATGGCAGTTATACTGTCGAATTAAAGATATTAGAACCACTGACAACTGATTCAATCTTTTCACTTTCAATCAAAACAGACACTAGGCATAATGCAACTATCGCGTGTAAAAAATGGCGTGAATTAGCAGCAAATGTGTACGAATATGTATATAGCAAAATTATAGATGATTAAGGTGTCAAGCAGGGCATAGAGCCCTGCTTTTTTTAGAAAAAAAGCCTCCAAAATTTTGGAGACTTGACACTTATATTAGTACATATTATGATATTCGTTAACATTTTCCATAAGTTTAATTTCAAAATTCATATGCAGAACAGCATTAAATCCACTAAAAGTTAATGTAAAAATCACAGGCAAATAATACGAAATTGTAGAATAATAAATTAACTCTAGAATAGTATAAGTCAGTGCTGATACCAAAACTAAAAGCATAACTATGGCAATAATTTTTGATATGAAATTGTACATTTTAATATAACTATCTTTTTTATTTACGGACATAAGGGATATAAGTTTTACAGATTTACCATCTTTTTTAATTTCTTTAATTGTCCTTAAACATCTGAAATAATATAATAAAGCTACTAAAATATACATTACACAAAAGAATAAATTAACACCACCAATAATTAGCATAATATCAGTTAATTCTTTGTTTAAGTTATAATGTATAATATTAAATAGTTGCCAAATAAAAATAAATAAGAACGACATCACAAAAATCATACGAAAACACATATTTTTTTTAAGATAAGGAATATCTTTGTGTTGATACTCGAACCTTTTTGTAGCCATATACACCTCTTACAATAATTTTAAAATAAAATGTGCTCAATGTCAACAAATTCACAATAATATTAAATTTTTAGAGAAAAATTGCACATAAAATACTAGTTATCATTAAACAAATAATTGCCTGTGTTAATTTTTGTTTTAACATTATTTTTGGCTTAACATTTAGTTTATTTAAAAAAGATAGAGATTGCAAAAAAATACAGATTCCACCAAAAGCAATAAGTGTACTAGCAATTATCGTTTTGATTGAGAGCGAACAATTTACTATTGATAAATCAGCAATACCACGTGTTATTTCGATAGTTCCAGATAATATAGATGATACTATATCTTGATTTCCAATTAAATTAAATACACTACATATTGTCTTACTAATTATATCAATTAATCCTAAATTTTTCATAACATCAATGATTAAAAAAGACAATACAATATATCCACCAACCATTAAAACCGATATTAACGAATCGTAAATACTATCAGATAAAATATTAGAAGTAAAGTTTTTTTTGATATATTCAATTTTTCTTAAATCAGTTTTTTCTCCTCTATAAAACACACCGTTTATTAGCGAAGCGATTATATTGGAGATTAAAATAATTAACCCAGCTTTTTGTGAAAATAAAAATCTTATTCCAACTGTGCCGACTATAAACATTGGTCCACTCAGTGAACAAAAACTCAATAATCGCACAGCATCATTTTTGTCAACTTGTCCATTTTCATATGCGGTACATATTAATTTTGCACCCATAGGATATCCGCTAATGACAGATAAAAGGAAAATGATTGTAGACATATAATTTGTATGATATATTTTATTCATAAATTTATCCATTTTATTTGCACGCATAGGAACAATGCTGACAATAATTCGTGTGATAATGAAAAATGGCAGTAAACTAGGTAAAACTTTTAATCCCCATAT
>CASFFJ010000054.1 GCA_949293915.1 uncultured Christensenella sp. | reverse complement strand
TGTTAATAATATTTATAAAATTTGCATTGTTGATTTTATAATAATAAAAAATTAATTTAGACATAACTGATTATGTCTAAATTTTTATTTAACAGCAGTTGATTATAACATTTCAGTAAAAATAATTTATTAGTTCTGAATTTATAAAATTATACGAAACTGATTTATCATCATTAGTCAATTATATCTAGCGTAATAAACAATTTTTAATTTTCTATATTTTTAACAAGATAATATCAGCAAATAAGAGGTAAAAAAATACAAGATTTAACTTTATTATTGTATATATACTAAATATCAGTTAATCCAAACAAATAGTCTGCGCTGACATTAAAAAACTTACATAATTTAACAACATTCTCTACATCGGGATAACTTTTACCTAGTTCTCATAAAGATATGGTGTCTTGCGTGGTGGATATCTCATTAGCTAATTCGGTTTGTGTAATACCACGCTCTTTTCTCAATTCTCTAATAATTCTTCCTATGTTCATATAAATATTTTACGCTGTTTTTATATATATAAAATAATTTACGATAAAATATCGTTTTACAATATTTTCCAATACTAAAAACTGCATTATAAAATAGCAAGCCAACTGATATTGAAAATAAAATATAGACATATTTTTTATTTTTAAAATGGTATTTTAGTTGATTAAAATTGTCCTAATATTTGGTAAATATTGAAATTTACAATTGTATACAAAAATTTAGATTGTGTTGAATTTTATACTTTTATATTAAAAGAAGAATATTAAAATCAAACTCAATGCTATTAAATAAAGACTGAAATAAATTAATCGGTTTTTATTCACTAGTTTGAGCATTATTTTTATAGACAAAATGCCGAACACAAATGATGTTAACATCACAACAATTATTCCAAACCAATTCACAGTTATTTGGCTTGTGAATAGGTCAAAACACTCGTACACAGCGCTTGCGATGATGATTGGTATACTCATTAGGAATGAAAAGTCAAGCGCTTCTTTTTTATCCACGCCTGATAGCAAGCCAAACACAAGTGTTGTTCCACTGCGCGATACGCCGGGCAATAATGCAAAACCTTGTGATATACCCATAATCAGTGCGGATTTTTTTGTGATGGGCTGTTTGCCAAAACTAAAAAAGTCGGCAATAAGCAATAAAATTGCGGAAACTAAATATCCCCAAATGAGTGAATTGGTGCCAAAATTTTCTTCTATAAATTTATTGAATAGCAATACTAAAATTACAGTGGGAATAGTTGCAATTATCAAATGTAAATTAGTTTTATTTAATGGATGACGTATGAGTTCAAATAGGCGTTTTCTATAACAAAATATGACTGCAAAAAGTGTACCAATATGTGCTACAACGCTAACTAAGAGTAGGTTGTCCAAATTAAAGAGCGACCCAAACATTACGATATGACCACTGCTAGATATTGGTAAAAATTCTGTCAAACCTTGAATAATTCCTATTAAAAAATATTTTATCATACTAACCACTTGCAAAATTCTTTAATTTATTATATTATATTAACAACAAAATATAACTAATTTAAACATTTAAGGATGAATATGAAACTAGGAGTGGTAGGATTACCTAATGTAGGTAAAAGCACATTATTTAATGCAATTACAAAGGCAGGGGCAGAGAGTGCCAACTATCCTTTTTGTACAATCGAACCAAATGTTGGCGTGGTGGATGTTGCGGATGATAGACTAGATAATTTAGCTAAAATGTATAATACAAATAAAATCATACCTGCGCAAATTGAATTCGTTGACATTGCGGGGTTGGTAAAAGGCGCTAGTGAAGGTGCAGGTCTTGGCAATAAATTTTTGAGCCATATTCGTGAAGTGGATGCTATCGTACACGTTGTGCGTTGCTTTAAGAATGAAAAAATCATTCACGTTGATGGTAGCATTGACCCAATTCGAGATATTGAGACAATCAATCTAGAATTGATACTATCTGACATTGACACTGTCAGCAAGCGTATGGACAAGTTAAGAAAAGTGGTTAATGGCGGACAAGCGGACGCAAATAGTCAAAAAGAATACGAACTTTTGACTAAAATTTTAGAACTTTTAAAGAACGAAAAACCCGCAAGACTTTTATCTCTTGATGATGAAGAAAGAAAGATTGTAAATGGATTTTTCTTAATTACTACTAAGCCAATTTTGTATGTTGCTAATACTAGTGATGAACTTGATAATTTTCAGCGTGAGAATATTAAAAAAATTGAAGATTTGGCAAAAAGTGAAAATGCAGAAGTTATCAACCTTTGTTGCAAAACAGAAGAAGAACTTATTAATATGGCGCCAGAAGATAGAGAGATATTTAAAGAAGAGTTGGGTATTGATGTGTCTGGATTAGACAAATTGATTAGCGCTAGTTACAAATTACTTGGATTAATCAGTTTTATCACAGCGGGCGAAAAAGAAGTGCGTGCTTGGACAATCAAGCGTGGAACGTTAGCGCCACAAGCGGCAGGCAAAATTCACACCGATTTTGAACGTGGTTTTATTCGTGCAGATGTAGTTAAATATGATGATTTGATAAGTCTTGGCGATTATAATACGTGTAAAGAAAAAGGCAAAATTATCAGTGCGGGCAAAGATTATGTTGTGCAAGATGGCGATATAATTGTATTTAAGTTTAATGTTTAGGAGAAAAAAGTGAAGTTAGAGGCAAAAGATAAAATTAGAGACATAAAATTAGATTATAAACCTTATAAATTAAAATTAGCATTTGTATTAATTTTGATTAATTTTTTGTGTCTGTTTGCGGTATTGTATTTAGCGTTTAGAATCAATCATTGGATAGCGTGGATAGTTGAAATAGTTACGTTATCATCAGTCGCAATATTCAGTTATAAATGCCACAACAAAGGTGGCAATTGGCGAAAAATATCAATTTATTCTAATATGCTAATTATTGATACAATGTTTACTCATGCCGAAATTGACTTAAAAAAAATTGCAAAAATTAAAAAAATACGCACATTATTAGATATATTAACCAATAAACATTCTAATTCTGCCTTTGTATATATGAAAAATGGTACATATTACGAATTATTTTATCTTAATGAAGATATAGATAGCGTGATAGAAGAAATTATGACACTATCAAAAAATTTAAAACAAAATTCCACAATTGAAAGTGAATAAATTTATATTTTATAATTTTAAAAATAATTAAATTAAAAAACAGACATTCGTAAAATTGTGTTTAATTTTGATAATAAACAAAAAAATCAACTAATAAATAGTTGATTTTTTCTTACTAAGATTTAATCAATAGATAATTTTTCTTACCCTTTTTAAACAATATTCCATTTTGCAACTCATCTTTAGTTATAATCATACTGGCATCAGTAATGATTTCGCCATCACGTGACAAGCCGTTTTGCTCAATTAAGCGACGTGCTTCGCCTTTGCTAGATACAAATTTCGCCATAACAAGTAAGTCAAGTAGACCAATAGTTTGTTCACTTATATTTAGTTCACAGGTTGGAGCATTGGTCTTATCAATTGACTGCGTTGAGAACAGATTTTCGCTCATATTCTTCGCCTCGATAGCATCCGCTTCGCCACGAATAAATTTGGTGATTTCGTATGCTAAGCGTTTTTTACTAGACACGATGTCATTTTTGATAAGAGTACGCACTTCATCCATAGCTAAATCAGTAAATAGTGCAAACATTGTCTCAACACATGAATCTGGTGTTTGATAAATACCTTGGTAGAAGTCGTAAGCGGAAATTTTTTCGTTGTCAATCCACAATGCACCTTTTTCAGTTTTACCCATTTTCTTGCCTTCAGGTGTTAGCAGTAGCGGACTAGTGGCGCCAATCATAATGCGTTCACGCCCATCTTTAAAACTCATTTTTCTGCCTAATTCAGTGCCAGCTACAATATTTCCCCATTGGTCAGCGCCACCCCATTGAATCTGGCAGTTGTGATGCTCGTTAAGATACAAAAAGTCGTATGCTTGCATCAACATATAACCCATTTCAAAGAAAGTTAAGCCACCTTCTTCCATACGCTTAGCGTAAATCTCGTTAGAGATCATTTTGTTAACAGAAAAATGCACGCCAACATCACGCATAAATGACACATAGTCATAATTATTGAACCAATCTGCATTGTTCACAATAATCGCAGGATTGTCACCATCAAAGTCTAAGAATTTACTATAAGCGCGCTTGATTCCTTCAATATTTTTATTCAATTGCTCGCGTGACAACATTGGTCGCATATCTGTTTTGCCAGTAGGGTCACCAATCGCAGCGGTTGCTCCACCGACTAAGATAATAACTTTGTGTCCGGCCTGTTGAAATCTGCGCATAATTGTACAAGGCACACAATGTCCGATATGCAAGCTATCTGCTGTTGGGTCTGTGCCGGTGTAAATAGTTGTTTTTTGTGTTGTTAATAGTTTTTTTAATTGTTCTTCATCAGTAGTTTGATATAATAAATTTCTATCTTTTAAAGTCTCAAATAAATTCATTTATGTTCCTTTTATTTTGAATTCCATAGGTCAGATATCCAATTTTGAATAAAATCGCCTTCAATTATATATTTGCCTACAAATTCATCTGTTTTGTTGTAAATCACTTTTTCAACGTGAGTATTGTCTTGAATTAGTGGAGTAATTGTGTCGTTGACAGCAGGGATAAGTGACAACCCAGACAAAGTAAGGTTTAATGCAATAATAACAATACCTATTTTTAAAACACCAAACAATAAGCCTAGTATTTTATTTAATCCGCCCAAAATTTTGGTACGTGAAATGTTGTCGAACAATCTTGATAATAGTGCAATCACAATCTTTAATGCTATAAAAGTAAGAATTGCACTGATGATAATCATACAAATATGACCAAGCGCTCCGCCAACAAAACTAGCCACTGTTTCTTCACTGGTATTGTCAAAATTAGCGTTAGAAAATACAACTTTAATCAATTGTTTGAGCAAGCCATTCATATCAGATGGCAAATTTGATATAATATCATTTGCGCTAGAATATGCACTGATAGGTTTAGTGAACATTTCATCTATGCTATTTAATCCGTTTGCGATTTTATCACCAATAAAACCAGAAAAATCATATATTCCATTTATCCATTGAGCGACATACTTAGCAGCAAATATTGCAACAACTAAACATACTACCCAACTAAACAATGAAATCAAAGATTGCAAAAACCCTTTTCTATAACCAATTATCGCAAATATGACTATTAAAGCTACGATAACAATGTCAATAATTAAACCGATTGTTGCTAACATACCACCTCACTATATCTAATTTTAGCATAACTTTTTTAAAATGTAAACGAAATAAGTTATTAATTTAAATATCTTTTTGTCAAAAAATTGATTTAATATTCTAAGAAAAATTTTAATATATGTTAATTGTTAAAGTATCATTAAAATTTTATAATGAAACAGCTAAAAATATTATATATTAGAGATGAATAAAAAAATGAAAAAAATGAATTAAAAAACTAATAAATTTATATCTAATTAAATAAACTCTTAAATAAAAACACAAATATTTGGTAAAATTATTTAAAATTGTTCAAATTATTTGTTAATATTTTTGCAATATGATATAATATATGTTACTGAGGTGAATATGGAAAAAAAGAAAAACAGTCCGTGGAAATCATTTATATTTTATGCTGTAGTGTTATTAGTGATAGTGTTGATAATTTATTGGGTTGCTTCCAGTAATAATAATAAAAAAGAGATTTCATATACCGAATTTCAAACTATGGTAAACGATGGCAAGGTGGAAGAGATTGATGTATATGGCGATACTATACGAATACGTTTAACAGATGGTGTGAAAGAGAAAGATTTTCCTAAGAAAATAGATGCGTTTTGTACGTATATAAGCCAACATGAGTTGACAGCTTTTATAGATGAATACAATACTAATCTAAGAGAAGAATTGTTAAAAGATTCTAATAATTGGGCAACAGATGATGAAGGCAATTATATTCTAAACGATAATGGCGAACATATTCTAAAAGATGGTTTACTGCTTGATGCGAGTTATTCATTTGAGTCTGAGTCTTGGATAAGCGTAATTATGCCGTATGTTAGTATTCTTTTGATTGTCGTATTTGGCATCTTCTTGTTTAGGTCAATGTCCGGTAGTAATAAAGGTTTTGGTTTTGGCAAGTCTAAGGCAAGACTAGTTGTTTCATCTAATGTTAAATTCAGTGATGTTGCAGGTTGTGATGAAGAAAAGCAAGAATTAAAAGAAATTGTGGAATTTTTAAAAAATCCTTCACGATTTACAGAACTTGGTGCACGTATTCCTAAAGGCGTATTATTAGTTGGTCCGCCAGGAACGGGAAAAACTATGCTTGCAAAAGCGGTCGCAGGCGAGAGCAAAGTGCCATTCTTCTCAATCTCAGGTAGTGATTTTGTGGAATTGTACGTTGGTGTCGGCGCTAGTCGTGTTAGAGATTTATTTGAGAGTGCAAAGGCAAATAGTCCGTGCATTGTGTTTATAGATGAAATTGATGCGGTGGGTAGACAACGTGGTGCTGGTCTTGGTGGCGGTAATGATGAACGCGAACAAAC
>CASFFJ010000053.1 GCA_949293915.1 uncultured Christensenella sp. | reverse complement strand
TATGTACTGCTTGTTGCTCCAGATATTGCTGTACCACCACTCGTAGAGTTAGTAGAGTTACTATACCATTGATATGACACACTTGCGTAGTTTTTATTATTAACAAAGGCTGTCAATGTTGAATTGTATATTGCACTACCGCCAATAGATACTGAACCAGACAATGTGCCTTTGTTTACTGTTACTGTGAAGGTTGCAGATGCTTCGGTATAATCATCTGTTTCTGCACATATTACTGTTATTGTTACTGTGCTAGTACTTGCATTAACAGGTGTAATTGTTAATGTTGTTCCGCTTAGGCTTACTGTAGCTATACTTGTATCGCTAGAACTTACGCTCAATGTGCCACCATGATTGCTTATAATCTGATTGGTGGATGAATTTGGATAAGTTAATGTCAATGAAGAATTAGCTAAGTTGACATAACCATCTTGTTGATTTCTTTCAAACACTATATAAAGCGTAGAGTAAGAAAGCATATCTTCAGTTATTGTATCACTAGTAAATTCAGGGATATCATCATCAGCAGTTGACAAACCTGTAATAGTATGCGTTGCATTATTTAAATCGCCAATCTGAGTGTCCCAATATGAATCATTAATAATTTTCCATTCATCTAGATAATATGCAGTTACTGTATATGTGCTATAATTATACTCACAACTCAACGTAACATCCCCCATTCCACATGTATTCTGACTATAATTATTAGAATTACGTACAGTATTCCCGCTTATTGAACCTCCAGTATAATTAACAGTTCCAGTACCTGTTCGATATACACCACCGCCATATCGTCCAGAGTTGCCGGTTATTGTGCCACCACTGATAGTGACTGATGCACGTGAACCAACATACACACCGCCACCACAACCTAGACTGCTGCTTTCTGCTGTATTGCCAGATATAATGCAGTTTCCTGTTATTGTTAAAGTGCAGTTTCCTCTTGACGTAACAACTTTACAATACACTCCACCGCCATAAGATTGAGCTGTGTTGCCAGTTATTGTACCACCACTGATAGTTGCATTTGTATTATAGCCGATGCAGATACCCCCACCAGATGATGATGCTTCATTGTCAGAAATTGTTCCATTTGTCATCTCAAATGAAGCATTAGAATCTTTCTTAGCTTCAACATATACACCGCCACCCGCGCCTGCTGTATTGTCAGATATATGGCTGTTCTCTGTAATTGTCAAATCACCAGAGCAATACACACCACCACCATCATAAGATGCTGTATTACCTGTAATAGTTGCATAATATCTAATAGTTAGCGTACCATCACAATATACACCACCACCGTTACCAATGGCACCGCTAGCGTCACCATTGGCAGTAGCAATATTATTTTGTATATAACCAGCTATATCTAGTGTACTATTACTATCAGCATATACACCGCCACCATTACCAGATGCTGTATTATTATTAACATACATCATATCAGTAACGCCAATATCTGCATATCTTCCATATATGCCAGCACCATTAACTGCTGTGTTGCCAGTGATATATGAAAATTGACTGGCTGAAACAGTCGCTCTATAACTAGGTGTACCTACAGCACAAACACCACCACCATCTCCAGCATTAATGGTAGCATTATAGACAGTATTATTGCTTACAGTTGCGCCTCGAAAAAGAATGTCGCACTGATAACCTAAAACGCCACCACCTTCACTTTCTGCTGTATTATTTGTAATCGTTCCACCATCTAGATAAATCAAAACCTCATCATCACTTAACTCTTTTGCACAATAACCAAAAATACCACCACCTTCGTGAGCATCATTATAACTAATTTCACCACCTGAGACTGTAATGGAGAAACTACAAGCATATCCAGGACTACTTAAACTTCCATAAAGACCACCGCCATAAAGATAGGCTGTGTTGCTAGTGATTTTACCGCCTGATACTTCTATATAATTACCGCTTTCACTACTACTATTACATATACCACCGCCATTAGATGTAGCTGTATTTCTTGTTATTGTTCCACTTGTTAGTTTAATATTAACAGCACTATCTCCATAAACACCGCCACCATACTCAGCCGAATTGTCAGCTATGTGAGCGCCATCTATTCTTAGTGTATTATAATAACCATAAAAATACACTCCTCCGCCATAAGTATAGCCTGTATTATAAGAGTAATCGCCAGTACTTAATGTGACATCATTATAACTGCTTTCATATCTATAGATTGGGCGGGCGGTGTGGGCACTGCCTAGGTTGTTACGATATTTACTGATTAATGAATTGATGCCACCAGCGTTGGTGTCATCAGAGTCGATTGTAGATATAGCTAGACCGCCACCATTATCTGCCTTACAACCTGAAATGTTAAGTTCGATTTCTGCTAAATTATCGCTATTTGTAATGAATGCACCGCCACCAGCATATTTTGCCTCGCAGTTGATTATCTTAGCGCCACCATTTAAGTTGTATGCCAAATCGGCATAATCGCCATCAGTTAATATATCGACAAAAACGCCACCGCCATAGCCAGAATCTGTGGCGTTGTTAATGTTATTTTGGATGGTGACATTGCCATACATATCAAAGTTGTAGCCCACAGCCAACACTGCTGAGCCTGAAGTCAATTTGTTAGCCTCAACGTAATCTCTGTTACCATCAATGACTATATCTGGCAAGTTGTCTGTTCGGACTGTTTTGCCAGTGCTGTCTTCAGCATAGGTTACATTTTCGTTACCCAATATGAGTGTGGAGCTATCTGCTGACACAAGCATATTGCTGTCAGCGGATGAAGTGCTACGTCTGATGATTGTATCCACTGCACTATCTAATGTTACAGTGGCGCTCTCATCAATAACAGCTGTGTCTGTCAATGTAATTTCTTCAACGATAATATTGACAGTTAGTTCATCTGTTGCGCCTGCAACAGCAAATGCTTGCGCTATGCTGTCAATATTAACTATTTCGCCCGATTGCTCATCCTTAACAGTGCTCTCATAGAATGAGCCCACCATAAATACTTTGTTAAATTTAGTTAAGATAGGATAATTAAAGTCTAATTTGTTACTATTCTTGGCATATGAATAATCGCACCAAGATTTTTCTAATGTATATTCGCTAGCATAATCCCAATCTGCGAATTGTGAGAGATTGGTCGCATAAATCACATCGTTCAATACGATATAGTCACTCTCATCTAAGTCAAAGATTGGAGCATTTTTTGATGTGTAATAGCAGTTAGAGATTGTTACTACATTATTAGAGTTGTAGTTTGGAGAGACTGAGTATGCTATCGCACCAGCATTTTTGCTGTCAATTTTTAACTCATCAACGAATGAATTGGTTATCTTATGCGCACCATTGGTGGATAAATATTTACCCACTATTCCACCAACATTGTCGCCTATAATCTCGCCACCGAATACATATGTATCAGAAATGTCTGTATTGATTGCCATAGCTACTATTCCGCCAGAGTAATCTAAATCAGTGCGTGAATTAATAGTCGCATTGTATAAACCAACATTTTTAATGGTCGCATTCTCTACATAGCCAAATAGACCATTGCCTAAAATGTTGGCATTGAAAATTGTGTAATACGAACCATCAAATATGCCTTGGAAAGTGGAGAATATGCCAACAGAATTTTCAACCTTTTTACCAATACTCTCAATGTTATAATTATTAAGGTCAATATTAGTATTAAGATAAATGGTATATTCTTTAAAATAATCATATTGTTCAGCACTAGCCTCGTTATTGACTAAACTGACAAAATAAGCAAACGATTCTGCTGAATCAATCGTGTATGTCTTGCTACCACGATTGGCAAACTTTTCGCCATTGTACCACGCATCACTATTCGATGTGCCATCCCAACTGTCAGTCGCCCATTCTAATGGATTGACCGCGATAGTTGGCGAACCTTTCTTCTTATTAAGATTAAAATATATACCAACGCCAGACAAAACAAGCACTGCGCACATTAGCACTGCAATGCAAGTATAAATAGTTGGTTTAATCATTTTCTTTGTTTTCACACTTACCTCCCTAAAAACAAAATCGACAATTAAGAATAATATTAGTGTTATTATACACCATTGCGACAAAAAAATCAAACAATTAAACTTATTTTTAAAAAATTTAGCAAACTAAATAAAAGTACGACTGCTAAACATTTTTATAAAAACAAAAATTCTTGATAAATTGAAATGTTGAATATTATGTGTTGTAAATCGTTTCTAAATTTTATGTTTAGCACAATGTGAAGAAAATCAATTAAAATTGCAATTAGAATATATTTTGTTTTTTAATAAAAATTATTTAAAAAATAAAAAAACAAATTGTTGACAATAAAAAGCAAAAAACAACAAATTTTAAAAAAAATCTGCAAAAAAACGCAATAAAACGTGAAAAAACGTGAAAAAAATGATATTTTTTAGATATTTTTTAAAAAATAAATTGATATTTAATTTAAAATAAATAGAAAAAACAATAATAAAAAATTATCAAAAAAATCTGCAAATTAGTGAAAAATTTTTAGAGATAATAAAAAAATGGTTAAAAAACCAAATCTGTTTATTCTTTATTTTTTGTAACACGGACACCTGATTTAGCAGCTTTAACCGCCTCTATTAAAACAAGATAGGCATCTTTGTCGCCATTGAATATAAATTCAATACGTTTGACTTGCATATTATTTTTGGCACATTCTATAATTAGCTCTGCTGAGCGTGATGCTAAATGCACCATATATAATCTACCTTTATCTTTTAACAACTCACTTGACTTTTGAATAATTTCTGCTAAGGTCACTTCTATCTCGTGTCGCGCTATAGCAAGCTCATAGTTGTCGTTTATCTTGCTGTTTGGATTCAGTTTTTGATATGGCGGATTACAAATAATCACATCAAGCGGTTTGTTAAAATCAGTTATTGATAATTCTTTTAAATTGCAATTAAATATTTTGCTCCTGCGTTTTAGATTGTTGAATTTAATATTTTCTTTTATAACATCACACATCTCGGACTGAATCTCGTTAAAATAGATATGGTTAAATGGACAGAGCGAATATACGTAAAAACTTATGACACCACTGCCTGAGCAAAGTTCTAACACGTTGTCACTATGTTTGACATTGCAAAACTTGGCAAGCAAAATTGCGTCTTGCGTAAACTTATATAAATTGTCGCATTGATAAATAGCGACACCATTTGGAAAGTGCTCTAGCTTGAAATTTTCAAATTTATTCATAACTTACTTCCCAATGACTATTTTTGCAATTAAAAATGTTTTTCATATGTGTTACCTTTAATTATTTTTTCTCAATCTCGGATAGTGGATAAATTTTTATCTCTTCACTATCATCTTTTTTAAGTTGGACAGTCACAGTCTCTTTTAAACAATCTGTATCTATCACAACGCCTACACCATCTGGTGTCTCAATCTCTGAATTGGTCTTAGGCATTTTTTTCTGCATTTCAACATAAAAGTCATCTTCATATTTAAGACAGCATAGCAACCTACCGCACATACCATTGATTTTGTTTGGATTGAGTGCTATCTTTTGATTCTTAGCCATTTTTATGCTGACTTTGTCAAAATCGGATAAAAATGCTTTGCAACAAGTCTCTCGCCCACATACACCCATCGCACCAATCTTCATAGTTTCATCGCGATCGCCAATTTGACGCATTTCTATCTTAGACTTATATTTATTGCTCAAAACCTTTAATAATTCTCGAAAGTCAACTCGACCATTGGCTGTGTAATTCAGTGTGATTTTAGTATTTTCTAGATTGATTGCTACATAACTTACTTTCATATCTGGAACAAGTTTATCTGCCTCTTGCTTTATCTCGGCAACTAGCGCTTTGGCACGTTTGCAATTCTCACAATACGCTTTGTTATCCTCACTGGTTGCAAGGCGCACAATTAAACAATTAGCTTTGTCACCCACAACTTTTTCATTTTTTATAACGCCAAGCTCTAGTCCGGATTCGGTGGACACCACCACTCGTTCATCCTTTTTAAATCGGTCATCAAATTCAGCAAACGCGCTGTTTGTGTCGTTAAATATTAATATCTCCATTAACTGCATAAATATTTCTCCTTTAAAATGTTGAATAACAAATTGTCCAAAATGTAGTTAAAATTAACATTAGCCATCTGCTGAATGTATGCTTTATTTATGTGCGGTATACATTGAATAATCGCATTATGCGAAAATTTGATGCAAATTGGATGCGTAATCTCATCATCATATTTACGATTATTTTTTAAAATATCTAAAAATATATCTTGCATACATTCAAAAAATATCGATTTGTCATACTCAATGTGAGTAAGACTATTTACAATCATCGGAATATCCGCACTGCTGTTTAGGTCGTTAAAAATTTTTTTGATAACATTGATTGTGTCGAGATAGTTTTGATTGTTAAAATTCATAATCTCAGTCAAACTGATATCTAT
>CASFFJ010000052.1 GCA_949293915.1 uncultured Christensenella sp. | reverse complement strand
TATTGCTGTTAAAATTCGCGTTGCTTATACTGATTGTTTCATATCCTATTGCTGATACTATATTTTCATCAGTTTTCAAATTCAACAAGCATATGTTGGCAGTCAAAAACAAAAAAACTGTCATAACGAAACTGATAATTTTAAAAGATTTTATTCTAGAATTCATTTTTACCTCTATATAATTATTGCTTTAAACTAATTAATTATAATATAAATATAAAAAAAATGCAAATAAATTCAAATAAAAAGTACACAATATCCATATGAAAAGGGTAAAAAAAATACACATATTTTTATTTGGTGCATTGATTGGTATAATTAATGGATTTTTTGGTGGCGGTGGCGGGATGGTTGTCGTGCCACTTCTCAATAAAGTGTTTGGTTTAGAGCAAAAAAAAGCACAAGCAACCGCATTATTTGTGATTTTACCAATTAGTCTAGTTAGTACGATTGTATATATGTGCTATAACTCAATTGATTTTAGTTCGGGTTGGCCAGTGATTGTAGGTATAATTGCGGGTGGTGTAGCGGGTGCAACTTTGCTAAGCAAATTAAAAAATAATGTTGTTAAATGGATTTTTATATTTTTTATGTTGCTAGGTGGGTTAGCAATGCTTATTTTTTAAGGGGAAAGTATGATATTTTGGGAAATTGTTGCGGGTTTTTTAGGTGGTATTGTTGGCGGAATGGGTATGGGTGGAGGAACACTAACTATTCCTATTTTGACTTTGTTTTTGTCATATGAACAGTTGTCTGCGCAGGGGATAAACCTAATAGCGTTTTTGCCTATGTCAATAATTGCACTTTTTATCCATATAAAAAATCATTTGGTGGCATACAAAGAAACTTGGGGATTAGCATTATCTGGATGTATTTTTAGTTTAATGGGATCACTAGTTGCTAATAATATTTCGAATGTTGTGTTGAAAAAACTTTTTGCATTATTCTTAATCTGTTTAGGTATATGGCAGATTGTGGAAATGATACGCGAAAAGCATCAAAAACAAGACAAAAACGAAGAATAATTAACGGACATACAGACCAAATTGTATTTTAATTCATAACTAATATAATCGCTTTTGCAGGCAGTTTTGATTGAAATAATTGAATTTTTTATCTTATTTAAATAATCTAGTGAGGTGGAACTAAACGAATATTTTGTCGATTTAAAACTATCAATATAGTTATTGTAAAGATCAGTAAAATCTTCTTCTATATTCGAAGCTATTATTGAAAGTTGTGATAAATTTATTTCATTCTTATCATATTTTAAAAAATATTCGTATAGTGTATCAATATTCGAAGAAATATTGGTTGAGATATTTTTAATTAATTTATTTTGACTTTTTGTTAGTTTTTTATTCGTGTAGAATTTGTCTAATTCTAAGCTAAAAACTGATGCAGTTGGATAATCTTCTTTAATATTTTCCACCACACTATTTGCATCATCTTTATTTGTATAGAATGCTACTAAAATATGATATTTTCCATCAAAATGTATGTATCCAGCACCTGAACGTGCTTGAATTTCATTTGATAACTTACTGGCATCAGTGTAGTTGAAAAACGAATTGGCTGATACAAAATAGTATACTGTTTTTTGTTTTTTTGGCTGTATAAAACAAGCAGTTATCAAAAGAGCAATTATGAACAATGTTAAAATGATGAAAGAAAAGTTAAATTTTTTCTTTGTTCGTTTTTTGTATTCATTATAATCAAAAATATATGTTTGCATACTTATTTTATTGGACAAAATATAATTTTATGAAAAAATGGCAGTCGAGGGATAAAAAACTGACAACTTAATGTAAAATCAAGTTTAGGAGGTAAAATGAACATTAAACCATTATTTGATAGAGTGGTTATATTGCCAGACACGCATGACAATATGACTAATTCAGGCATAATATTGCCAGAGACATCACAAGGACGTCCACAAACTGGGCAAGTGGTAGCTGTTGGTGATGGAACAGATTTTGATGGAAATCAAATTAATATGAAAGTTGGTGTCGGGGACAAGGTTGTTTACAACAAGTATTCAGGTGCAGAATTTAAAATAGATGATAAAATTTATGTAATTATAAGACAGATAGATGTTATAGGGGTGATAGAATGATGAAGAAATTAATATGTCACGGAGATGAGGCACGAAAAAAATTATTAAATGGAGTGGAAACATTAGCAAAATCGGTCAAAGTGACTTTAGGACCAAAAGGTCGTAATGTTGTTTTAACGCGTGGAGATGGTAATCCTATAATCACTAATGATGGCGTGACAATTGCTAAAGATGTTATTATTAAAGATGAAATAGAAGATATTGGCGCTAGAATTATTCGTGAAGCGTGTGTCAAAACCAATGATATGGCAGGAGATGGTACAACAACTGCAACCGTACTTGCTGAGAAAATATTCAGCGAAGGGCTGAAAAATTTTGTTGCAGGAGCAAATCCTATACCGCTGAGAGAAGGAATAAAAAAAGCAGTAAAAGTTGTTGTTGATGAGATTAAGTCAAACGCACGTTCAATTGATGATAATAATTCAATAGCACAAATTGCAAGCATATCAGCGGGGAGCGAAGATGTTGGAGTGATTATTGCGAAAGCTTTTGAACGAGTCGGTAATGATGGGGTGATAACTATTGAAGAAGGCAAAACTATATATACTAGTTTGGAGATTGTCGATGGTATGCGTATAAACCGCGGTTACATTAGTCCGTATATGACTGCTGATCACGCTAATATGGTGGCGGAATTGGATAATCCATACATATTCATTACAGATAAAAAAATCAGTTCGCTCAACGAAATTTTGCCAGTTATAGAAAAAGTTGCAAATGTTGGTGGAAGTTTGCTTATTATTGCTGAAGATATTGAAGGAGATGCACTTACTACTATTGTGGTAAATAATATGCGTAAAATATTTAAATGCGTAGGTGTAAAAGCCCCATTTATAGGCGAGCGTAGGAAAATGGTTTTGGATGATATTGCTATGTGTGTTAAAGCAAGATTTTTCCCATCTGACCTATATAATAACTTTAATGATGTGACAATTGAAGATTTAGGTAGAGCTAAAAAAGTTAAATCGGACAAAGATACAACAATCATTATTGGAGCAGAAGGGGACAAAGAGCAAATCAAAGAAAGAATTGCACTGTTAAAATCAGAACTACCTAATGCAACTTCTGCATTTGAGCTAGAGACTTTGCAAGGTAGGATATCTAGACTTAACGGTGGAGTGGCGATGATTAAAGTTGGTGCAATTTCTGAAATAGAAATGCGTGAGAAAAAATTAAGAATTGAAGATGCACTCAATGCCACAAAATCAGCGATTGAAGAAGGTGTTGTTGCTGGCGGTGGTGTTGCATTGCTTAAAACACGAACTAAATTGAGAGAATTTGTGCAAACTCTAAGCGGTGATGAAAAAGTTGGAGCAGAGATTATTTTAAAAGCAGTGGAAGAACCAATTAGACAAATTGCACGAAATGCAGGCGTGGATGATGGTGTGGTTGTGCAATGTGTTGAAAATGGCGATTATTGTTATGGCTATGATGCTAAGAACAATGACTATTGCGATATGTTTGAGCGCGGAATAATCGATCCGGTTAAAGTGACACGAATCGCACTAGAAACTGCTAGTAGTGTAGCCAGCACGTTACTTACAACTGAGTGTGTAATCACTATTGATGAGAGTACGATTGAATCTGAAACAATGCGCCCAGCATAGAATACCAGCATAGAATAAAAAATATTTTATTTAAAAAATTTAATTATTTTTCAAATTTTTTAATATTTTTATTGTAAAATTTAAATTTTTTAAAAATTTTCTTTTAAATTCCTTTTAAGTTTATAAAAAAGCACAATTTTTTAAAGTTGTGTTTTTTTATTTATAATTATAAAATTTGCATATTAAAATTTTAATTTATGCAATGTTGAATATTAATAGATTGCAGTTTTAATATGGATAAATTCAAAACAATTTTATGATTAGGGAAATTTAAGTTTTTTGTTATAAAAGTTTTGTATCGTTAATGCTATTTTTATTTTGGGGTATAACTATTGCAGGATGCAGAATCGATTTCGCTACCTACAAAAATTCCATTAGAAAAACATTCGTGTGATTTATTAAAAATACAATCAGTTGCAAGACAATTTATATTCATATTTCGGCAATGATGATATGGAGCGATATCTGGTTCGTGAGCAAACATATCGCGTGAAACATCTTCAACTACTATGTTTTTATCTATGTCGATATCATCACAGTCTACGCCTGAATTGACATTTAAATTTTTCCTACTGCATTTCGCTCTGTCATTATAAATACAACTATATTTTCTACATACTACATCCATAATTTAATTTTGCACATAATTTTAATTTTTATTCAAGTTATAATTGATTGTATTTATATATTTTTAGTTCTAATCAATATTTATCATAATTTATTATTTGAAAATTAATTAATAAATAAAACTTAAAAATTAATAAAGAATATAAAAAATTAATAAAGAATATAAAAAATAATTAAAAAAATCAGTTTTTATAATAAAAATATATTTTTTATTTTTTAATATTAATTTGTGTAATTAAAAATTCTTTACTTAACAAAAATTTTTTGATATAATTATCATTATGATAATAAAAAATATAACTTTAAAGACTAAGAATAATCCTAATATTTTTATACTGTCAACTGATAAAAAAGATTACATTTTACATAGTGATGTTATTGTAAAACACGGTATAAAAGTTGGCAATATTGATGTTGACAAATTAAATGATTGTGAACGTGAAAGTGAGATTATTATTGCATTCAATCAAGCAATAAAATATATAACCAATAAAGTCAAAACTGAACAACAAATTAAAGATTATTTGTACAAGCAGAAGTTTAATTCAGTTGTTGTAAAAGATGTTTGTGTTAAACTCAAAGATTACGGCGTTATTGATGACAAAAATTTTGCAAAAAGTTATATTAGTACAAATAAAAATTTTAGTAAGATTAAATTAAAACAAAAGTTATTTTCATTTGGCATAAACAAAGAATTGATTGAAGAAATTTTATCTGACTTGGATGATTATGATGGTTGTCTTGTTAATGCTAAAAAGTTTTTTAAAAACAAAGATTATTCAAAAGCGAATATAGAAAAATTAACCAGAAGATTATTTAACTTGGGTTATAGTTATGAAACAATCAAGACAGTTTTGAATGAATTAAAAATTGATTTAGGAGAAGATTTATGATAGGTATTGATATAGAAAAAATTTCACGTTTTGAACATTGGACCGAAGATGGGGTTAAACGAATATTTACAGAAGATGAGATAAAATACGCCAATAGTTTTGTAAATTATTTAGAGCATTTATGTGGATTTTATTGTGTAAAAGAAGCTTTTATAAAAGCACTTGATGATGAGGGTGTAGCGTTTACTTCCATTGAAGTTCTGCATACTGAAACAGGCAAACCATACATTAATCGTACACCATTGATACAATCTATAATGCGTGAAAAACACGCCAATATCTTAGAAGTCAGCATCTCACACACCAAAGATTACGCTAGCGCTGTTGTGCTGATTCAATAGAGAAAGTTTTTGTGTTAAAATTAAAAAATAAATTTTTTCAATATAAATATTATAAAAAACAGCTAAATTTTTAATATTAGAAAAATTTTTTAATATCAGCAGTGTTAACTAATAAAAACGCTTTAATTCTGATTATAATATTATTGGTTAAAAAAAAGGAAGAACTCTTCCTTTTTTTAGCGTGTCATTTTAATTAAAATTTCTTCATCTCCAATTTCAACCTTAGATTCAATCTCAGGCGTTGTGACAATTTTAATTTCTTTAATAAGTAATTCAGATTTAATTTTGTCCGCATATTTATTTATAATTTCAGTTAAATCAGTGCCTGTTGTGTTAAATTCAACATAAATTCTATCATCAACATTAAATTTTGCATCTTTTCGTAACACTTGTGCTGTTCTAATCAACTCTCTACATAACCCTTCTAGCATTAAATTTCGGTCAATCGTGATATCCAAAACAACTGTCATATTGCCATTATTATTAATAACATAATCTTGTTTAGGCTTGGTCTGTAATACAAATAAGTCGCTAGCTAGGTTAGTAAATTCGCCAACGTTAACACTATTATTTTTATATTCATTAACCATACGAAGCATATCTTGTTCGCTTGCATTGGTAAGAATATTTTTCACTTTTTGCACATCTCCTTTAAGTTGTGCACCCGCTTTTCTAAAATCTAGCATTAAATATTCATCATTAAATCGTGAATTGTCGTGAACTATAACCACATTTTTGATATTAAGTTCGCTCTCAATAATATTTTTATATAGTTCAACTGCACGTGCCACATCGTTATTGCCATTGATATATAAAGTTTTTAATGGTTGCTTAACTTTTATTTGATTTTCGTTCCTAAGTTTGCTAGTCATTGTGAAAAGTTCACGTACAATATCTGTCAATTTTGTTAGTCCAGTATCTTCCACCTTATATTCATTTAAAATGTAGCCATTGAGTGATACACTTTCGCTAGCATTTTTATCCAATTCTCTAACAGCATTTTGCCACAAATATTCACTGATAAACGGTGTGATAGGGAACATTGCTACCGCAATATTTTTAATTGCATAAAATAGACAGAAATAAGCGTTTAATGTGTCTACATTGTTTTCACTTTTGTAAAATCTGCGACGGTTGTTTCTAATATACCAGTTAGTGAGCTCATCCACTAAAACTTCAAAATCTTTTGCAACCACACCAAATTGTTGTTCGCTGTAAGCATTATGTGCATTTTTTGTAAACTCATTGACGCGATTAATCAGCCATTTATCCATAAAAGTCAATTTTGTTTCATCTGGTACATAGTTTGTTAAATCAGGCTTATCAATAGTTGCGTAAGTATTTAAGAAAATATACGCATTCCATAGCCCGAGCAATTTACGCTTAACCTCATCACAAGTGTCACGGCCAAACTTCACATCATTTGTTAGCGGTGTTGCTACAAAATTATATCTAATAATATCCGCGCCAATTTCATTAAACGCCACATCTATAGGAATATTATTAGGACTAGATTTACTGAGTTTTTTGCCATCTTGAGCTAGCAACATTGGGGTAGTGCCTATGCGCTTGTATGGTGCTTTTTGAGTTAGAACTACACTCATAACAAGCAATGAATAGAACCACAAACGTATCTGTTCTTTGCCTTCGATAACACATTCAACAGGGAAATTTTTATTAAAGAACTCTTTATCTGTAAAATATTTTTTAGTACTAAAAGGTGTAATGCCAGCATCCAACCAACAGTCACCAACCTCTTTAATACGTTCCACCTTATTACCACAATGTGGACAAGTTATTTTTATTTTATCAATATATGGTCGGTGTAGATGAGGTAGGCTAGCCACTTCTTCTGGACTAGACAATTTTTTAAATTCATCTAAACTACCTACAATTGTCAATTCGCCACATTCTTTACATGGATAGAATGGTAATGGTAATCCGTAGTAGCGTGACCTAGATATTGCCCAGTCACCCATATTATTAAGCCAGTCCAACATACGTTTTTTCATAAAATCAGGATTGAATTGTACATCATCAATTGCATTGATGAGTTGCGGGCGTAATTCATCCATCTTGATAACCCATTGATCAACCAATCTAAACAAAAGTGGATTTTTACAACGCCAACAATGTGGATATTTGTGAGTATATTTGTGTATATAATATGTTTTGCCACGCTCTTTCATTAAGTCAAAAACAAAGTCGCGTGTCTCATCAGAATTTGCATTTTTGCCTGCAAATATACCAAAATTATTGTAATAAAAGCCAGATTCATCAATAGGACAAATTTTAGGAAGACCTAATTTTTTGCCTAATTCAAAGTCTGCATCTCCACAACCTGGTGCAATGTGTACTGCACCTGTGCCTTCTGTTGCGCTAACTTCATCCCATGCTACAATTTTGTGAATAAATTGTTGTTCACTTAGTTCAGGAAAACAAGTCTCATATTCCAAACCTACAAGTTCGCTACCTTTAACTGTCTTTATAACTTCAACTGCATCATCTTTTAGGACTTTTATAGCACTAGCGCAAACAATAACATTTCTGTCACTAGACTTGATTTTTACTATATTGTAGTCTAATTCTGGATTGACAGCAATTGCTACATTACTGGTAAGTGTCCAAGGGGTAGTAGTCCAGACTAACATATCATTATTTGAATTTGCGATAGGACATTTAAAGAAAATAGCAAGACAACTATCTTCTTTGTAAGCATCATCATCACTCATTTCGTGGTCAGATAAACTTGTTCCACAGCGTGTGCACCAGCGCATAATGCGGTGACTGTTTGCAATCCAACCTTTTTCATCACATTTTTTTAAGAAATGCCAAATGCTTGTGATGTTTTCATCAGAATTGGTGTAATAGCTATCTTCCCAGTTCATCCATTGACCTAGTCTAATTGATGATTCAGTTTGAGATTCAGAATAGAAATTGACAGTTTCCATACATTTATCAACGAATTTAGCGATTCCGTAATTTTCAATTTCTTTTTTACTGTTAAGCCCTAGTTCACGTTCTACACGCAATTCGACAGGCAAACCATGTGCATCAAAACCATTTTGATAATGTTGGTCGTAACCACAAAGCGCTTCAAATTTTATCATAGCATCTTTAAAAGTTCTGCCATAAGCGTGGTGTAAACCCATATGATAATTGGCAGTAATAGGGCCATCAAGAAATGCAAAATATTTATTAGAATTTTTGTTTTTTGCTTTTAATTTATCAAAAATAGTATGTTGTTCCCAAAACTTTAATATTTCGTTTTCCATTTCAACATAATTAAGATTACCATTTTCTTTTTTCATATTTTCTCCTTGATTTAAAAAATGTCAGCGTTTCGCTGACAAATATTTACACAGCAAAACGTATTTTACCTTTTGATTGGTAAAATAATGTAAGACATAATTACGATTGCTATAATAAATTTAAACATACAAATATATTATCATTACAATTTGTTTTTGTCAAGTAATTTTAATTAACTAAAAAATAATCTTAACAATAAACTATCGGTTAGTTAAGATTATTTAATAATGCTATTATTTAAAATGATGTGCAGTATATTAAAAGGCCAATTATTAAAAGAGATTTATTTTTTATTAATGTAAAAAGTGTGTTAAATTTTAAAATTTAATGCGTAAATCGATTTTTAAAAATAACGATAAAAAATATTTAATTTTTTTAAAAATTAGTAAAATCAGATTTATTAAATGTTTATGTTGATAGTTTAAAAATTATATTTTCCAGTCAATAGGTGCAACATTATGAGTGGTCAAAAATTCGTTGCAACGACTAAAATGTTTACAACCAAAAAATCCGCTATGCGCTGAGAATGGGCTAGGGTGTGCAGAAGTTAAAATCAAATGATTGGGATTGTTTAATATTGGCAAAAAAGATTTTGCGTGATTCCCCCACAACATAAACACAATGGGCTGATTAAGTTCGTTGATTATCTTGACAATTTCGGTAGTAAAAGTGTGCCATAATTTATTCGAGTGACTGGCGGGTAAATGCTCAATTACTGTCAAACTGGTGTTGAGTAAAATCACTCCTTGCTTAGCCCACGGTGTTAGGTCTGTGCTGTTTGACATTTCGATAGCTAAGTCATCATTGATTTCTTTGAAAATATTTTTAAGACTTGGTTGTGGTGTGCCATTGTGACAGCTAAACGCTAAACCATCTGCTTGACCAAATGTATGATATGGGTCTTGTCCAATGATGACCACTTTGATATCGTTAATAGAAACATAATTTAAGGCAGAAAAAATTTTTTCTTTTGGTGGGAAAATTGTTTTGCTTTTATATTCGTAATCTAACCATGAAAAAAGTTCGCGCTTGTATTCTTGTGAAAAGCGAGAGGATAAGATTTCACTCCAATTTTTTGATAACACATAACTCATATAACTATGTTAACATAAAATAAAAATTTATGCAAATTATCTTTATAAATATTAAAT
>CASFFJ010000051.1 GCA_949293915.1 uncultured Christensenella sp. | reverse complement strand
TATTGTTCGCCCTATGGATAGTTTAGAAAAAATAGCAACGCTATATAATATAAGCACAAATAAATTGATGACAGATAACGAGTTGACAAACACAAAACTTTTTATCGGTCAAAAACTAAAAATATTCAATAACTAATATTAGATATTATTATGTTGTTTAAGACATATTAAAAAATTCACTTTAAAACAAAGTGAATTTTTTTGATTATTTTTCTTCATTTTCTTTTGAATTGTTTTGTCGCTCGTTAGCTAATTTTTTCATTAAAGCATTTAGATAACTATCTGATTTTATATACTCAAGTTCGTTTTCTAATTTGTTGATATTCAAACCAATAGCAGAACTAGATTTTTGATTGTGTTTAATCTCTTTTTCTAGTTTGTTTAGTTCGCTACCAGTGATTCGTTTTAATTTCATTTGACGCAATTTATTTAAGCCTTGTTTATAAGCTTCTTCATATTGTGAACGTTCATCTGTAAGTTGTTGCAATTTTTGTTCTATCTCACGGATGTTTTCTTCGCGAAGCGTTGTTGCTTGACGCATATAGATTTGTTTTGAAACAGTCTTATTTCTGTCATATTCTGTTTTTGTCTTTGACTTTTTAACTGGTTTCTTAAATTTTGCTTTTCTAACTATAACACCAACAACACAAATAATTATTGCAAAAGCGAACAAGACTGAAGGTATAGCACGAATCCAAGCATTGTTATTTTGGTTATTGTTGCTTTTTTCTTCGACTTCTTCATCTTCATCATCAGTAGTAGGTGTTGTAGTGTTCAGAATAAGAGTGGTAGCGTTAGCGGTTATATCATCAAAATTAGTTATTCCTTCATCAACGAAAATAATGTTGCCAAAGAATACATCTCCAGCACAAGCAACAGCATTCCCTAAAGATAACTCTAAATAGCTGGTTATGTCGTTGTTAGGGCAAATATAGAAAGTGTATTCGGTCCATTCATTATTTGAAACTATTTGTGTGAAATAATTGTCAAATCCGGTCAGTTTTATTTTTGCACCCATCTTATCTGCATCCGCATCTTCAGTTAAAACTTGCAGATTTTGAGTATATACAGAGACAGAAATTTTGTAATAGCTATTTGCCAACAATTTAAAACCGATAGTAGAAGTGCAAGTATAATTAGTGTCAGTCAAACTTCTGATAGCTAAAACGTTTCTGTCAGTTGAATCTAACGAAGAGAATATATTTACATAATTTTTGTCAGAAACAACATTATTTTCTAAATTCTTGCCATCAAGATTTACAATTCCTACTTTAACTGAGTCGTCATCATCAGTTGTGAAATAATTAGGAGTAGTGAACTGTTCAGATGTGTCAGCACTCGACATTATTTTTGATAGGTCAGTTTTGTGAACAAATTCGCCTGTTGTAATATTTTTAAACTCATCTGAGGTCTTATCTGATTCTGAGTATTGGTAATTAAACATCACATTGTCAACGAATACATAGCCAGACCCATTCAAACTAATTTTTAATGATACATCATATGTTGAATATCCAGTGTATAGATAAATTTGAATTCCTTCTTTCCATTTGTCTTCAGTATTGACATTCATACTTGATAATACAACTTCTTTATCATCTTTTGTGTAGACTAATGAAATTGTAGCAGTTGAATTAATTGTCAATAAATCTAAACTAAACTTATTGTAACTCTTAGCATCTAACGATTTTGTCTCACTTGTGTATGACAAACTGTCCTCAGTAGCATTATGCATCATTAGTATGTTGTTACCACCTTCGCTAGTTAACGAACCATCTATGTCAGTGATTGGAGGGAAATCAGTAGCTAATTCACTAAGCTTTGATGTGTTAATGACACCATATTGTTGAGTGTATTCGCCTGTTGTTACTGTCCAATTGGCAGGTGTGTAAGGATAAGAAGATTTATAATCATCAATCTCGATTCCATTGAAATAACCATTTTTAATTGTGATTGATTCATCGCCAATATAGTCAGCAGATAGGTCGATTTTTTCAGCAGTTGTTCCAGTTGTTGCACTAGAATAAATTGAGTCTGTAACTTTTGATACTTGTATGCTAGAAATATACAACACACCAGAAGTTTTGTTTTCGCTGTCGCCAAGAGAAACTACTAATTTATATTTAGCCTCTTTTGTAGGATAGCCTTTTACATAGAATGAGTATTCAACAAAATCATTGTCATACTCTTTATCACTTGAACTGTCCGAACTAATACTAATAGCAGTTAAATCATTGCTTTCTTCATCTTCATCTACACTTGTTTCAACCAATTGTAATTTTGCATTACCATTTAAATCCATAGTTTTAGCTCGTATGGTAACTTTTTGCACAGAATTTTGGTCGAATGTGAAATAATCGTCTTGAGTTGAATATTCTACATAAGTTGTTTCCGTATTTGCAATCTTAAACGCTAAATCGTTATCGCCATCATCCGCATTTTTGTCCGTATTTGTGTCTACGTAACTAGCATAGCTTATAAATGAACCAGAATTTTCTTTATTAGTTTGAATGAATGGTTTAGTGGATAAATCAACATCTTTAATAACTATATTGGATGTGTCTGCTAAATCAATATATGAGTATTGGTTAACATTGGCGTTATCTTTCTGTAAATAAAATGTGTCAGAATTCATCTCTTTTGCTGAAATGTTGTCAAATAAAGCTACGCCTTCATCACCTTTTAAATTAACAGATAATTCTAACTCAATATCTTCAATTTTGTTTGTTCTAATAAAGAATGTGTAAGTTGTCCATTTGATAGGAGAAGAAATATTTGTTATAGCAAACTGTTCGTTGTTATCATTGTCTTTTAAATAAACGTTGGCGATTCCATTGTTATTGGTTGTATACACATCAACCGATATTGAATAATAACCATCTGCTTCAAGCGCTATTTTACTAGAATTGGTATAACTAAAATCAATAAAATAGTTTTCACTATCTATCATCAAAACATACTTATCCGCAGACATTGTGTTTTGTGGATATATGTTATAATCTTCATAGTCAAGGTTAATCACACCATTAACTTCATTATCAGCATCACTTGGAGTCCAATTATTTG
>CASFFJ010000050.1 GCA_949293915.1 uncultured Christensenella sp. | reverse complement strand
TTGCAAGTATGGAGCACGCTAATCAATTGGAGGCGAGTAGGAAAAAATTGTATAATCTTGATATACAACGTAGCAGACTAATGTATCTTAGAATGCAACAGATTATTGATGAATTATACTTGCGTTATCCAGAGATAAGTAAAGACACAAAACTTAAAGATATGTCTGAAAAGTTTAAGACAATGGTGTATAAAGATTTAGCAGATAAGACTAGCGAGATTAATTCGTTTAGTTATAAACGCCAAACTATGACAGATGACCCAATTAAGAAGTTGTTGCGCAATATAATCGATTGTTTTGACACAAAAAAGGATGAGACTTTGCCTATTGAAACTAATGAAAACATATTAAATAATACAAAATCTTCAAGCGGTTTTGATTTTAATGAAGCATTACATCCAACAATGGAATTGGATGAGATTTTAAAAGAATTTAACCTTAAAAAGGATTCAAACGGGAATAAAGGCTAGGTCAATAATTTATTTGTAAATTAATAACGTTTAACAATGACTGTGTTTAACCTTATTTTAGGTTAAACTTTTTTTATAATATTTAGTCATAAAAGCGTATTCGTAATCATAGATTAAGATAAATTGGAGGGAAAAATGGACAAAAATTCTACTATCTACACCGATATTGCCAAGCGAACGAATGGTGATGTGTACATTGGTGTAGTTGGTCCGGTTAGGTGTGGAAAGTCTACATTTATTCAAAAATTTATTCAAAATTTTGTGTTAGAAAACATTACGAACAAGCACGATAGACAGCGTGCGAACGATGAACTGCCACAAGCGAGTGCGGGGAGCGTGATTATGACCACAAAACCACAATTCGTCCCAAATGAAGCAGTTAAACTAAAAATTAATAATGTTGTTATGTCTGTTCGATTGATTGATTCGGTTGGATTTATGGTGGATGGTGCTGTTGGTGCATTCGAAAATGACAAACCACGCTTAGTGAAGACACCATGGAGCGAAAGCGCAATTCCATTTACGCAAGCAGCAATTTTAGGTACAGAAAAAGTGATAAAAGACCATTCTACAATAGGTATTGCTGTGACTACGGATGGAAGTTTTTCAGATATCGCGCGCGAGAACTACATACAAGCAGAAAAGTACACGATAAAAGAACTTAAAGATGCAGGCAAGCCATTTGTGGTTATCCTAAATAGTGCGCATCCAAATGACAAAGAGACAATAGATTTGGCGAATGAATTGACTGCCGAATATTTGTCCCCAGTGATAGCAATGAATGTAAATGAATTAAAAAAGGAAGATGTAGATAATATTATGACAGAGATTTTAAAACAATTTCCATTAGAAGTGGTTAATATCCATATGCCTAAATGGTTAAAACCTTTACCTGCTGACAACAAAATTATACGTGAAATACTTGATGGTGTATGCGACAGTATATCTGCCGACACAAAAATAGGCGAGATAGATACTAGCAAAATTCTCTTTGAAGATAGTGAAAATTTCGAACCGATTTTAAATAGCAATATAGAGATGGGAACAGGAGCGGTAGATTATGAAATCATAGCAAAGGATGGGCTGTTTTATAAGGTTATCAGCGAGCAATGTGGCACACAGATTCGCGATGATTATGAATTGGTTAGTTGTTTAAAAGATTTGACATATGCCAAGCGAAAATATGACAAAATAAGTAGCGCGCTAGACCAAGCTGAGCAAACCGGTTATGGTGTCGTTATCCCAACCATTGATGAAATGGAATTAAAAGAGCCAGAGATAGTAAAACAAGGCAGTCGTTGTGGTGTTAGACTAAAAGCAGAAGCTCCAAGCCTACATATTATGAAAGTTAATGTTGAGACAGAGGTTAGTCCAATTATGGGCGGTATTCAGCAGAGCGAAGATATGCACAAATATTTACTAGAAGAATTTGAGACTAATCCACAAGGAATATGGCAAACAAATATGTTTGGTAAGTCGTTAGAGAGTTTGGTAAACGAAGAACTAAACAGCAAACTACACGCTATGCCAGAGAATCTCCAAAACAAACTTCGCAAAACTGTTTCGCGTATTGTGAATGAAGGTAAAGGTGGCATACTTTGTATCCTTTTATAAGTCGCATATAGCGACTTTTTTTTAGCGAGTCATAAAAAATTTTAGCGAATTAAATCATATTTTAAACTAATTAATCATTATTAACTTTAATAACATTGTGATATAAAGTGTAAAGATATAAAAAAATATGATAAATTCATCTTAAAAGATATAAAAAAATAGGAGATAAAATCATCCTATTAGTTTTACAATATTCATTGATTAAAAGTGATAATCTATTAATTGCGATTAATTAGTGATTAAAACAACTAATTAGTGGTTAAAACATCAGCTTTATCAGATTTTGAATTTAGACACAATGCAACAATCATAAATGCACCAATTAAAATATTGCTTGAAATGAAGCTGATAACCAATAAGGTAATAACAAGACCTTTTTTATCGATATTAGCAGAAGTTTGTTTTAATACTATAATGCTAATCACCAATTGAGCGATAGAGATACCGATAAGATAGATACTAATCATAGCATAGATTGATTTAGTAAAATTCAAAATCATTGAAATTTCTTCATCAGTATAAGTGTAGCCAGTAGTGTCTTCTGCTAAAATTTGAGCAATGAAGTCGTGATTAATAATTTTAATATTTGCAATCAGGACAATGCCTACTAGAATAAAAATTGCCGAATAAACGATACCAAGGATACTGCCTGCAAGCATAAAATTTTTCTTTGTTTTATTCATATTTACTCTCCTTAATTTAAAACTACTACAATATTTTTAATTTGTCAAACAATTTTTAAAAATCTAGCATAAGTTATAACTTTATTTGTCAAAATTTTTAAAATGTGTTATAATAAAACTATGTTAAAGTCTATAAAAAATATTCCAACTTACAAATCACTTAATTTAACAGAGCATATTACCAACACTTATTTATTCTATTCAAACGATATGCGCTTTAATGATGAGATAGCGTTGACGTTTGCAAAAGCGTTAATGTGCACGAATGGCAGTTGTTGTGATAACTGTTTAGGGTGTACGCAGTTTGATTCTAATTCGAATCCTGATTTATTCATATTAGATCAAGACAGTATCAAGGTTGAGGATGCTAAAATTATTATTGACAAATTGTCCACAAAGCCAATTTCATCTAAATACAAACTGTTTGTAATATTGAACGCGGACAGGATGAATGATAAGACGCAGAACAAACTTTTAAAGTCGTTAGAAGAGCCTAGTATAAATAATATTTTTATTCTAACAACCACCAAGATGGACAAACTTTTGCCCACAATTATCAGTAGGCTCAAAAAGAT
>CASFFJ010000049.1 GCA_949293915.1 uncultured Christensenella sp. | reverse complement strand
TTGCAAATATTGAAGTTGATTTTAATCTAGACAATGATGATAAAATTTATCATCCTATCAATTCGTGTAAAATTGTATCAAATGGTGTAATTTTAGGCGAAATGGGTTTAATTCATCCTAATATCGTTCAGAATATTGACAAGCGAAAAATTTTTGCTGGACTAGAACTTGATATCGACTTGCTTATCGCTCAACCACAGCGCACGTTTAAACTAACACCTACCAGCAAATATCAGTCTGTTTCTATCGACTATAATTTCGTAGCAGATGAAAAAATGCCTTATGCTACAATTGAAAAAGCGCTCAGCGAATTTAAAGCAAGTTACATTCTTGAGCATAGCTTAAAAGATATTTACACGAATGCTGAAACTTTACCTAATAAAATCAGTTATACAATCAACTATGTTATAACTCCAAAAGATAGAACATTGGAAGCTAGTGAAACTGAAAAATTTTCAATCAGACTAATAGATTCAATGAAAAAAATCGGTCTAACATTAAGACAATAAAAGATGATTAGTAAATTGATGTGAAAATTAAAGATAAGAAAAGTTATCTTTAAAAATATAACGCAGACAAAATTATTAATGTATAGATTGTTAGCACAATTTTAGTATTGGCTGTTGATTTTTGCATCTATTTTAAATTCAACGCCAGACAAAAAATCTTCTGTGCTTGTATTTTCTAAATATTTATGCCATTTTTTATAATGCTTGCGATTAAATGTTTTGTATACTTCCACCAAGTCCAATTTTTTCTCTATACAAAAATTAACCACTTCTTGCATATCGGCGATTATTTTTTCTGTCAATTTATTTACAAGCGTTGGCGTTAAAAATTCTTGATTTCGCCTTAACATATTTCGCTCTGGGCTATCATCCACCACCTCTTCAACATTAACAGTGAATTCAGTTGCAATTGAATATGTTGGTTTACCATTTTTAAAACTCGCCTTTTTTGACACCTGTTTGTCAATAATCTCCACCACAACTGTAGCGTTCGTGTACAAGTCATCTGTCACACCACTAATAGTTATATCTCCACGCTGTTCCGTGTCTAACAAAAAATTTAATTTTTTTATCATTTCTGGTGTAAGAATCAATGCACTTTTCCCATTTTTAAATACATTAGTTGTACCATCGTTTACAAGATATTTTTTCGGCTGTTCTTGTATACCTGCGGACTGATTAGTGCTGGATAATTGCGACTCAGCACTGGTAGACACTTCAATTGCGTTGTCCGATTGATTATTGCCAATCTTTAATTGTGGCATAATACCAAGTGATATATCACTATAATAACCTATATAGAACAATTCCACATTGCTTTTTTCCGCTAAAAAATATCGCTTATCATAATTTATAATGTCGTTTAATTTTAAATTCTTTTCACTACTAAGCGCAATAATAGACTTACTAAAATCATCAATATCTCCGCTAAAATTAATTAAAATAGCATTTCTACCCACTTTTCGCGTTCTAGTCATATAGTCAAGTGTTTGAATGATACCATCTTTGCAAATTTCATCTCCAAGCGCCATTATTTCGCATTGCGCAAAGCTCATCTCTTTACCTATGGCTAGTGCAATGTTACTTATTGATTCGCCTAATGTCTGACCTGAGCCAGAAAACATTTGAAGATTGGCAGTTTTGCTATCTCCTGGTGTCAATATCGTGGCAGTGCTCTTAATATTATCATCTTCTTTGTCAATACATAGCATTGTGACAATTGCTTCTGTTTGACTAATCCCTGGCCTATTTAAATTAGGAATGGTCATAGCGAACAACAAAAGTATCATAATCAAAATTATTCGCTTTGTGGTAAAGATTTCTTTTAATTTTTTCATACAGCACCTCTTTTATCTGTATCAAGTTTAATAGCAAATTTCTTGTTTTGCTTAGTGCTTGATACTGATTTGTGCGACTGAATCGTTTGCTTAATATGATAAATGATAAACAACAATAATGGTATAACATATGCCGAACTGATTTGTGAGATATACACATAAGGCGTAAACATAATTTGTTCTAAACTTATAACGTTTTCGCCCAACAAACTCCATACAAGGATATAAATAATTACTATTAATATAGAGATGAAATCATATTCGATATTAAATAAATATTTGAGACATTGCTGTAAACCGTACGAATAAAGTGCTAGCTGAATTGCCTGGGCAATTATCCAAAGTGACACTATCAGCCAAGATAGTTCATCAATGGATGAGTGTTCAGTAGAGAATTGACTGATATCACTGAGTAAAAAATTGTGCGTAGGACTAGTGATTTGAAATAGGCAGTAAAACACTATATACATAAATAGAACAAGCACAATAGAAGCAAATAGATAGCCAAACAATTTTGATTTATTCTTGTCACGAAAATCAATTTTGCCAAACAGCATCAGCAAAAATGTAGGTGAACCAAACCACGCCATATGTTTTATCGCAGTCATAAAAAATGGTTCTACTCCATCTTTAAAGAATGGCAACAATGAGTCTAACTCTATTTCACCAATAGATTTTAGACCTATATAGAGTATGCCCGCCAAAATTAGCCAACAAAACAATTCGCCAACGCGTGCAATGTTCCTAATGCCATTATACAGCATAAACGCGATTAATATCATCAATGGCAAAGCGTATATACCCCAGTTTAATTCTTTGTACAGATTCTCGACAATGAACAATTCGAATCCTTTGCTTATGTTAGACAGCACAATAACAAAAAATCCAACTAATATCGCAAGGATAATTTTTGCACCCACTCGACCAACACAATATTTTAAAAATTCATATATATTAGGTTGACCACTTTTCTCAATCAAGCTAAGGATAAGAAAAGCAAAAACCGCATCTATACACATTAAAATCAGTGCTATAAAGATACTAGATGTCCCTGCATCAACATACAAAAATGATGGCAGTCCTAAAAATTTTAAGGCAATCATTCCAAGCAATGTTAATACGCACACTTGTCTATAATTAACTTTCATCTTCATCCCCCCTGATCTCATTATCCTTATTATTTGCAATAGACTTAGGTCGTGTGCGCATATTTTTAATCGTCTTTCTGATTAAAAAATCTTTTTGGTCCTGCTTGATAAATGGTGCGGTTGGTGCAAGGTATGCACTCTTATAACTATCAAAACTGGACAAATATGAAATTACAAATACACAAAATAACAGTAAACCATATATTCCAAGGCAGGCACCAATTAAGCAAGCAATCAAGCGCAACAATCCAAACTGCGCGGCTTGACTTGGCACAATATAGAATGTGATACCGCTAAGCGCAACAATCATAACTGATGGCGGACTTACAAGTCCAGCATTTACAGCTGTTTCGCCTAGAATCAGCGCACCTACGATTGAGGTTGCCATACCTAGATATTGTGGCATACGCAAGTTCGCCTCGTATAAAATCTCAAACAACAGCACAACAAATAATATTTCCGCAAAAGGCGAAAAAGGAATTCCTTGTGAAGTGTTAATAATGGTAACTAAAAATTCGAGCGGTAAAATTTTGTAATGGAACCGCTCTAATGCAATATAAATTCCAGGTAACAATACTGCAATGACAACGCCAACAAGACGCAAAATTCTCAAAAACGTCACACGAGCAGGCTGATTGAAATAGTCATCGCTGTTTTGTAAATCTTCCATTAAAATAAATGGTACAGTGAGTGCGATTGGCGAACCATCTACAATTATTCCAATACGACCTTCTAACATTTTAGCAACTAAGATGTCTGGTTTTTCAGTGTCGCCAATTTGTTTGAACATTGAATTTGGTTTCTCTTGCAAATATGAAATTAGATAATGACTATCCAATATACCATCTGTTTTTATTGAATTTAATTTTTGCATAATTTGTTTTACGATAGATTTATCTACAATATTGTCAAAATAGACAACTGCTATACTCGTTTTAGTCTGTTCGCCTAATTCAATATTTTTAACCACTAAATCTTTTGATTTTGCACGCTTTCGAATGAGCGCCAAATTATATTTCAAACTTTCATTAAATCCTTCACGCGGACCTTTGATTACCAGACTAGTAGGCGGTTCGCTAATAGGTCGCACAATGATTTTCTCAATATCGCAACCAAGAATTTTATCTGCGCCATCAACAAATATTAATGTGTTACCTTTTAATAAGTTATCTAATGCATCATTTATTGTCGTAAATTCTTTGATTTCATAGTTAGATAGAACTATATTTTTTAACTCATCAACCACCTTGTCAGTTATCTCTTTTTCGTATTGTGTCATTGGATATAATAGCGTATCGTTAAGCAAAACATTGTCTGTTATATCTGCAATGTATAATACGCTCACTTTCGTGCCAAAAAACTGCACCGTTCGTGACTTTAAATCACTACTTTGGTGCAGTTTTGCTTTTGCTACATTCAATGTCTTAACTGCATCAACCTTCATAATTTTAGTTTGACTAAATGATAGGTTTTTATACAATTAATATAGTTTTTTAATCGTGCAGATATATATCACACTACCTTGACCATCTTCAACCATTAAGATAGTTGCAGATGTATACAAGCTTGGACTACTCAACATTCCTGACATATTAGACATTAAGCTGTCAATTGATGCATCGCCTAATGATGAAGTATTGTTTGTGTATTTTTTGTCCACTTTTATTTCAAACGAAGCATAACCTGTGCCATTATAATTATTTATTTTGTTCCAGCCGTAAATAATAGCATTTGATACATACGATTGCAAATTATTATAACCTTCTGTATTGGTATATGTTTGATATTCTTGATTTATGTAAGCTTTACTATAATTAAATCCTGTTGTTTTATCATTTAATTGTCTTTCGAAAATTGTTGCTTTTATCTCATCAAGTGTCATCCCAAATGTGGCATTTGAATAATAATCAAATGTAGTATCGGCAGCAGTTGTTTTCTTTGCGTTGTTATCTTCATTGGCTACATATTCAACCGTTTTTTCGTATAAACTTATATAATCTTGATTCAAGCCTAAATAATCATCCAAATATTTATCTGTCACCAAGAAATATGCGTGCGAAGAATATTCATAACTATTTGTATACGAATATGGTAGATAATGATTATCCGAAAACATAAGGTCAAGTGCATACCATTGCGGATTATTTATCTCATCATCTGTCACATCAAGATACACTTTGTTCCAAGAATGATTTACCACATAGTCTTCTGTACCATAAGTATAGGTATAACTGCCATTTACTTTACGTGTATCTATGCCCTCTATAGCACACAACAACGTAAACGCTTTTGCGTAACTTTCGCTTGTACCTTTTATATTACCTAAATAGAATTCGCCATCAAAATTACCAACATCCGAATTAAACAAGTCAGCGAATACACCTTCTAAATAATAATCTTTCCTTAAACCATAAACAGATAATTCGCCATCAACAAGTCCGCCACTAGAACTATCTTTATTAGCGTAATGATTTAGACTAATAGCATACTCCAACCAATCAAATATTGCGACCGTTTTTTCATAATCTGACATAGTGTTATTTACAATTGCAAGCAACACTGCACGTGCATTATTGTAAACAGTTTCTGCCACTGTACTGTTCGCTACAAAATTTGGTTTTTTGCCATATTGCACTGCCATCAATAATTGCTCAGTCGTGCTAACATCAATATAATCTATTGTGTCAATTGCAAATTGTGTGGTTGCTGGTCTGCGTGCGCTTTCTGATAAATACATATATTTATTGCCATAATCGGTGGTAAAATATGTGTAAATCTTGTCCGCATCTATTTTTTCAGTTGCGAGAGTATTTGTATACTTTAATACGAAAATATTACTATTTTCGATATGCTCACAAACTAGATTGTCTAGTATAGCGTATTCTGGATATAGTTCTAATAATTTTTGTGTTAAATATTTAAATGCACTACTTTGTCCACCACTGACAGCCGAATTATAATTGCTATCTGATGTAAAGTTATATATACCTTTGTTGCTAGATTCGTTCGCAAGTCTTAATATAACTTCATTGATAGATTCAAGTCTTTCAACTTGTTCATCGCCTTGTTCTTCAATTATTGTATTTTGTGCTAAATACAATTTTAAGCCTTTATCTTCATCCACGCCATACAATAAGTGTCGCCATAAAATCATCATCAAGTCTAATACATTTTCAATATAAAAATCATAATTTTCGCCATACATAAATACGCTGTAACGCTTGAAGTCATAACTCGTTTCATAATTATAATTGTTATAAATTGTATCGCAATATTTACCCGATTGATATGTTTTTGAATTTTCGCTATTGGCAGTTATCATTGACCTTATTTGCACTTGATATTGCCCTTCTATTGTAAAACTAGCATTGATATTATGCTTATTATAGC
>CASFFJ010000048.1 GCA_949293915.1 uncultured Christensenella sp. | reverse complement strand
TTAAAAAATCAATAAAAATAATTTATTTAATAAAAAATTATTAATTATATAAAAAATTAATAAAAATTAAAAAAAATAAAAAAATAATTTATTTAATAAAAATTAAAGGAGTGAATTATGGAAAATAAAAAAATTATTTTAACAGGAGATAGACCTACTGGACATCTGCATTTAGGGCATTTTGTGGGTAGTATTAAACGTAGAATTGAATTACAAAATAAGGGCGGTTACGATGAGTTCTATGTTATGTTAGCAGATGCGCAAGCGCTAACTGATAATTTCGGCAATGTGCAAAAAGTAAAAGATAATGTATTACAAGTTATGCTTGATTATTTAGCGGTTGGACTTGACCCTAATAAAATCACTTTCTTAATTCAAAGCGAAGTGAGTGAACTAACTGAATTTACTTTCTATTATATGAACTTAGTGACACTCTCTAGGTTAGAGCGAAATCCTACTATCAAAGAAGAATTAAAACAAAAAACTCAATTTAACGAAAGTATACCTATGGGATTTTTAACTTACCCAGTAAGTCAAACTGCAGATATTACTGCTTTTAATGCAACAATCATACCAGTTGGCGATGACCAATTGCCTATGATTGAGCAGGCTAGAGAGATTGTTCGTTCGTTTAATAATCTATATGGCGAAACGCTTGTTGAACCTAAGGCGATACTCCCAGAGAATGAAAATTGCTTTAGGCTTATAGGGACTGATGGCAAGGCGAAAATGAGTAAAAGTCTCAATAACTGTATTTATCTAAGTGATGAACCTGATGAAATTAAGCAAAAAGTTTTTTCGATGTACACAGACCCAGACCATATTCATTTGGAAGACCCGGGAAAAGTTGAAGGCAATACTGTATTCACATATCTAGATGTGTTTTCTTCGCCAGAAGATTTTGAGAAATATTTACCTGAATACAAAAATCTTGATGAGTTAAAAGCGCATTATATACGTGGCGGTTTGGGTGATATGAAAATTAAAAAATTTTTAAATAACATTCTGCAAGACTTGTTAGCGCCAATTAGAGAAAGGCGAAAAGAATTTGAGAAAAATCCAGATGCTGTTTTTGAAATTTTAAAGAAGGGTACCCAAAAAGCGCGCAAAGTCGCATACAAAAATTTAATTAAATTAAAAACAAATATGGGAATAAATTATTTCAATTAATATTTAATAAAAAAATTATAATAAAAAATAAAAAAATTATAAAAAAAATAAACATATAAAATTTCATAAATATAATTAAAAAAACATATAAATATGCATAAAATTATAATTAGATATGAGCTTCATTAAAATTATAAGAATCAAAAAACTCTGCTTAACAGAGTTTTTTGATAAGGACATTAAAAGAAACTACGCTGATTGTTGCAACAACAATTGTTGTTATTGTTTTGTGAATTTGCTGTTAGCACAAGTATTAATAACAAGAGAATACTGGTGTTGTTTGCTAAGTCTGTATTTGTGGCTTGTGCTATCACTGCAATTAATATCACAAACAAAATAAAAAATGTATTAATGTTCATTTTCTTGCTCCTTACTTTGTACTTTATATGTTTTTTATTTTAATAATGTCACTGATTATTAGTTTTAGATTTATTTTACACTGCACATATTTAATGTCTAATCAGGCGTTATTATCACTCAAAATGCGAAATAGTAAATTTGTTTCTTATTAATTAGATATTATTCGTGCCAAACTTGAATTTTCTGTCAAAAAAGTTATTATAATTCATTTGTAAATTAAAAAAATATATATTATTTTATAATTATGTTAGATATTAGAGAAGAAATAGCAATTAAAGAATTGCTTCCAAACAAAACAGATATAACTAACTTGACAACTTTTTTCTATGCATTCAGTGATGATACTAGATTAAAAATTATCATACTATTAACAATTAAACCTATGTGTGTAACTGATATATCTACTTTTTTGAATCAAAATCAAACAACAATCAGTCATCAATTAAAAATCTTGAAATCACTTGATATTGTGTCTGCGGATAGGAATGGAAAAAATATTATATATTACATAAAAAATCCTAATATACAAGAAATTTTAAATATATCAGTTGACTGCATATAGCAAATTTATTTTTTCTTTCATAATATGTTTTATGAAGATTATTTGTGTTGCAGGTGGAAGTTATAAATCGTTTTATATAAATTATTTTTTAAAAATTCACTCGGCGGATTTGGTTATATTTAATTATGGCTTAATTTATGATTATGTTACTACTGATGAAATAATTGGGGATGCAATTGTTACAAAAGAATTGATGTTTTTATCAAAAAGTTTAAAAGCAAAAGTTGTTGCTGGAATTTATGTCGTAAATAAATATTCGCGTAAAAAAGCAATTATTTATTGTGATGGAGATAAAATCAATATTTCTAGTGTCGAATTAGGCGCAAAAATAGTTTTTGGAAAATACACTTTTGTTGTGGGCGATGAACGAACAAATTACAGACATTTTAATAAAATCATACTATCAAAAAATCAAATAAAGCCAAATTTAAATAATTGTTCTAAACGAAAGGTGTTCGTTTTTTTGGATAAATTTGGTGTAAATTTTGTTCAAAATCATAAAATGTCAAGAAATTTCAACAAATATTCAAAAATTATTTTGAAATAATTTCATCCTGTGTTATAATAAAAAAAATAATACTAGGTTGATTCTATTTAGGAGACAAATCTATGAAAAAAACAATTAGGGATATTGATGTATCTGGCAAACACTTATTCGTGCGTGTAGATTATAATGTACCAATGAATACTGAGTTGAAAATTGTGGATGATACTCGAATCACTGCTACATTGCCAACAATAAATTA
Organism: uncultured Christensenella sp.; assembly: GCA_949293915.1. Lineage (GTDB taxonomy): Bacteria > Bacillota > Clostridia > Christensenellales > UBA1242 > Onthoplasma. The sequence continues at coordinate 5,087 of CASFFJ010000048.1, read as the reverse complement.
TTTAATTGAACATGGTGCAAAAGTTATTTTATGTTCACACTTGGGCAGACCAAAAGGTGTAGATAACAAAATGTCACTTCGTCCTGTGCTTGCACGTTTGTCTAAATTACTGGACAAACCAATTTCTTTTGCTGAGGATATTCTTGACAAATCTACTAAAGAGATGGTTAACAAAATGCAAGATGGCGATGTTTTAATGCTTGAAAATGTGCGTTTTTATGATGGGGAAGAAGCAAATGATCCTAAGTTTGTAAAAGCGCTGGCGAGTCTAGCTGATGTGTTTGTATTGGAAGCGTTTGGTACAGCGCATAGGAAACACGCATCTACATACGGCATTGCAAGTGTAATACCTGCTGTTGCTGGATTTTTGGTTGAACAAGAATTAAAAATGTACGATAAAATTTTAAACAATCCTGATCATCCTTATGTCGCAATTTTGGGCGGTGCAAAAGTGTCTGATAAATTGCCAGTTATAGAAAACTTGTTAGATAAAGTGGATACAATCTTGATTGGTGGTGGGATGTCTTATACTTTCATTAAAGCAATTGGTGGCAATGTGGGTACATCAATTTTGGACAACTCTAAATTAGAACTTGCTAAAGAAATTCTTGATAAGGCTAAAGAAAAAGGAGTAAAAGTTATCCTTCCTATAGACAACATTGGCGCAAAAGATTTTAGCGAAGATGCTGAGACTAAATTATTTAATAGTGGTTTCTTCGCGGATGATTATCAAGGGATGGATATTGGACCAAAAACTATAAAAGCGTTTAAAAAGGTTATCAAAAAGGCGAAAACAATAGTTTGGAATGGTCCACTTGGTGTCTATGAATATGAAAAATTCAAGCGCGGAACCAACAAGATTGCAAAATACGTGGCAAAATCTAAAGCAATTTCTGTAATAGGTGGTGGTGATAGCGTTGCAGCAGTGCAATCATTGGGTTATGGTAAAAAAATCACACATTTATCAACAGGTGGTGGTGCAAGTTTGATGTTGCTTCAAGGTAAAAAACTACCTTGTGTTGAATTGATTGAAGATATGTAAGGATATGAGCAAATTTTTAGTTGCAAATTATAAAATGAATGGAGATAAAAAATTTTTCCGTTCGATTAACAGTTTTAATAAAATAAAACTCAAGGACACAAAATTAATATTGTGTCCGCCTTTTGTTTATTTGAATCTTGTCAAAGCAAAACATTTTTCATTAGGAGCGCAAGATGTCAGTGCGTTTTGCGACAATAAATCAACTGGCGAAATTAGTGCTGAAATGTTGAAAGATTATGGAGTAAAATACGTTATCATTGGACACAGCGAACGCAGAGCGCGAGGTGAAACAGATAAACTTATCCAAAGCAAAATAAAATTGGCATTTAATAATGGTATTACACCAATTGTTTGCGTGGGCGAAAAAAATTATAATTCAAAAATTGAAGAAATTTTAAATCAAGTAGAGAGTGCGTTGGTGACCGATAGTGAAATTATTTTTGCATACGAACCTGTTTGGGCAATCGGCACAGGCAAACTGCCAACAATAAACAAAATTAACAAAGCAGTAGATTTAATAAAGACAACAGCTAAACAGCACAATAGAGATTGTAAAGTTTTATATGGTGGCAGTGTAAACAAATCAAATTATAAACAACTTTTAACTTGTGAAATTGATGGTTTCTTAGTCGGTGGATTAAGTTTAAAATTAAATGAATTTTTAGATGTATTAAAAGGAATAGAAGAATGAAAAAAGGTGTGTTATTAATTCTTGATGGTTATGGAGAAAATAATGATACTAACTTTAACGCGGTTGCTAATGCAAAATCTCCATATCTCAATAGTTTGAGACAACAACCACACTCACTTTTAAAGACATATGGTTCAGCAGTAGGATTGTTTGATAATGAAATGGGTGGCAGTGAGGTCGGTCATACCACAATAGGCGCGGGTAGAATTGTTCCATCTATTGCTAAAAGAATTCATGATGACATACAATCAAAGCAGTTTGAAAAAAACGAAAACATTGTAAAAATGTTAACTGACATTAAAGACAAAAAATCAAATATTCACTTTGTTGGTCTTTTAAGTGATAAAAATGTGCATAGCGATTTTAATCATTTGCTTGAATTGATAAGGATTAGTAAAAATAAAGCAAAGTATATTTTTATTCATATCATAACTGATGGTCGTGATAGCGGAATGTTTGATAGTCTTAAATATGTCAAAACTTTAAAAAAATATATTGCGGACATTAAAAATTGTAAGATAGCAAGCATCTCTGGGCGTTTTTATGCAATGGATAGGGAAAACAACATTGAAAGAACAGAGCGTGCATTTAATGGAATGTTTTTTGAAACAAACAATGAGATGAAGGCAGAAGATATTGAAAAGTATTTAACTGTCAGCCATAAGGCAAATATTACTGATGAATTTATTGAGCCTAAGCGTGTACAAACTGATATAAAAATTAGTGTAAAAACGGAAGATTATGTATTTTTCTATAATTTTAGAGAAGATAGATTGCGTCAAATGGTAAAAATGGCAGAAAAATTAAATTGTCGACTCATCACTATGTCAAAAGTGGGTGGTGTTAATGCTAAATCTATCTACGAATCTGAAAAAGTAAAATACACATTAAGTGAGTATTTGTCAACATTAAATTTGAAACAAATAAAAATTAGCGAATCAACAAAATATGCACATGTAACGTACTTTTTAAATGGAGGAGAAGAACATCCATTTAAGTATGAAGACAGAATACATATTCCAACAATCAAGGTAGATAGTTTTGATAAAACACCTAAAATGCGTGCAAAAGAAATTACAAAACTGACAATAAAATCCATCGAAAAAGGGTACGATGCTGTGATTGTGAATTTTTCTAATTCTGATATGCTTGGGCATACTGGTAATTATAAGGCAACAATAAAAGCAATTGAATATTTGGATAAATGTGTGAAAAAAATAGCAAAGGTTGCAAAAAACAATGATTACTTCATTTTGCTTACTGCTGACCATGGTAATGCGGATGTTATGCGAACAAAAGAAGGCGAACCGAATACTGCACACACATTGAATCCTGTAATGTGTGTCGCTATAGATGATGAAATTCACCAAATGAAAGCAAGAGGTGGTCTTAAAGATGTGGCGCCAACATTCTTAGATTTAATGGGTGTCGAGCCCAATAAGTATTTTGATGGGAAATCTTTGTTGAAATAAAATCTTGACAATATGCTTGTGCTTTGTTAAAATGATACAAAGGAAAAATATGAAATCATTTTATTATCAATTTGTCAATTTTATTCAAGAGATGGATGTTGGATGGTTTATGCTAATATGTGCCGGACTTTTTATTGCAATCTTGCTATGCGTGATGAAATTTTTTAAAGTATATAATGGCAGTCAAAAAACATTTGAAAAAATCAGTTTAATTATCATTGCAATCATTTTGCTGGCGATATTAATTTATATCACATATATTAGAAAATAATTTAGAGTTTGATTGATAATAATTATTTCAAAAGACTTGTCAATAAATTGTATCTATGTTATAATATATAAGCTTGGAGGAATTAATGAGTTACATTTTAGGAACAGTACCTGCTTGGATTACATCAAGTTTTATTGTGTTTGAAAGAATATGTTTAGTTTTGTTGGCAATTTTTGCATTGACATTGATAGTTTTGGTGTTTATGCAAATCACGGGTGGTAGCAATACAAATAATGTCATAACAGGCAATCAAGATAGTTATTATTCACAGAATAAATCTGGTTCACGCGAAGGACGTATTACTCGCTTGATTTATATTACAGTTGGCTTGATAGCATTCTTTAGTATCTTGTATTTCGTATTACTCAAAATACCTGATTTATTTTAAAATTTGTGGCTAATGCCACTTTTTTATTTGTAAGGATTAAGTTTATTTAAATTAAATATTTTATTTTAATTTTATAAATTGTATCAATATTGTTTATTTATTTTTCAAAATTTGCTAAAATAATCATATGGGAATAATTCAATTAATTAGAGATCATAAATTAGTTTATTTAACAATTGATGAGCTAGCTGAAAGTTTAGCTAAGATTACAAAAGAATCAGTTAAAGATATAAAATTTCAAATAAACTCACTTATTCACGAGGGCAAACTTTTTTTGGATGATGGTAGAGTAAGTATTTCTGCTGATAGAGGTTATTTTAAGGCAATAATTAATGTTAATAGAAAAGGTTATGGCTTTGCTAGTGTTGAGGGATACAATGATTTTTTTATACCTGCCTATGCTATTAATGGTGCAATGGATGGCGATGATGTGTTAGTTGAAATCACTAATCGAAAGTCAGATGAAGAAATTGAAGCATGTGTGGTGCGTGTTTTAAAAAGAAACACAAATTATATTGTGGGCACTTATATTGAAGGTAAAAGTAAAAATTTAGTTTTTCCAGACAACGAGAGTTTGCCACAAGTTAGAATATATAAAGGCGACAGTGGTAAAGCAAAAAATAACGAAAAAGTTTGGGTAGAGATTTTTGCGGATTCAATAGATACAGGTATTTTACGTGGCAAAATTATTGAAGTTTTAGGTGTTGCCAATACGCCAAAAGCAGAGCAATTATCTATTATTCGCGCACATAATTTGATTGATAAATTTGATAATGCGACACTAAGTTGCGCGCGCGCAGTAAAACAAACAGTAGATAAAAATGATTTCAAAAATAGGATAGACTATACTGAGCAACGTGTCATAACCATAGATGGCGAAGATGCACGTGATTTTGATGATGCTATCGCTGTTGAAAAGACAGAAAAAGGATATATTTTATTTGTACACATAGCAGATGTTGCTAATTATGTTGTAGAAAATTCCGCACTGGACAAAGAGGCATTAAGGCGTGGGACTAGCGTGTATTTTCCTAACCAAGTGATACCAATGCTACCGAAAGAACTTAGCAATGGTGTTTGTTCATTGCAAGAAGGGGTAAATAGGTTAGCATTGTCAGTCAAAATTAATTTAGATGCTGATTGTAATGTTTTATCATCTAGTATTAGTGAGAGCGTGATATGTAGCAAACATAGGATGACTTATACCGAAGTGATGAACATAC
>CASFFJ010000047.1 GCA_949293915.1 uncultured Christensenella sp. | reverse complement strand
TAAGAATGTGATATAAAAATTATAATATAAATCTATGACAATTATTTATTAAACACAGAAAAAGGGGTTGCGCAAGTTGAGTTGTTTTATCTCAAATATCATATATCTAAAAAGTTTAATAAAATAAAATTGATACGTTTAATTATTAAAAATATATAAAAAAATGGTTTTGAAATAAAAAAAATGGTTAAAATTTTAACCATAATTTGTTTATAATAAAACAGATAATAATACTATACCAACTACACCTAAACTAATAAGTATTATAGTCATCATCACTCTAAATATGCTCTTTGGAAGTTTGCCCAATTTGCCTGTTTGACCATTCATAATAACCTGATATTTTTTATCTTTATAAACAGTTGAAACAAAATAAATTGGCACTAAACAATAATTATATTGTTTATTATAGTAATTTGTATTTAAATTCAAACTGACAATTCTATCACAATTATGCTTTGCTAAAAGTGAACGTCTAATTGAATTTTCTATCATTTTTTCAGCATCTTTAACACATACATCAAACATCTTATCATGATATTCTAACATATATCCATACATAAAGTTCACATCAAATTGCACCGCAGATGTAAAATTAAAAGGTAAAATAGTCTGTAATTCTGATTGTTCAATGTTAGAACTAGCCTCTATTATTATGTTTTTAAAACCCTCATCATAAACACCATTAACATTGAGATATTCTGTTTTTATAGATGTACTGCCATCTTTGTTTTTATATCTTTTGCTGTAACTAAACATACCAGAATAAGTTGATGCTGTGTCCATATCAAATATGAATGAATTTACATACACGCCATATAAATTGTCTTTTGTGATAGATTTAAAAATTTTTTTATTTGCGTAAAATTTTCTATTAATGTTATTTTTAAAGATAGAATAAGCCTCATCCTTGCTAAAAGAAAAAGGAATAATAGAATCTATCATCATAATTCCTTTTGTATTTTTTTTGCTAATAGTTGGACTATTACAATATGGACAATATGCCTGCATTTGCAATTTTGTTAGCAATACACTTGCTCCACACGATTCACACCTAACATTTTCCATTGATTTAGTAAGTTCAGTATTGTGTAATATCCTAAACTCTTCAAATGGCTTTTTGTTAAACATATAACTATAATTAATAGGAAAAATACTGCCACAATTCGCGCACACATTTCCTTTATCTTTTGGGCTAAAACTAAGTTTACCACCACAATTTTCACAATTATTTAACATATTTATATTATATCAAAAATTTTTATAGTTTACAACTTTTTTAGCAAAATATAAAATTAAATATTAATTTATTAAAATTTAATCTATTAAGGAGTTAACCTATCAGGACCTCTAAACAAGAACATACTATCTTTTATAGTAGGTACATTCAACAATAACATAACTAATCTATCAACACCTATTGCGAATCCGCCGTGTGGTGGTATGCCATATTTAAAGAACTCTAAATAAAATTTAATATCTTCACCTAATCCTTTTTCTTCCGCGTTTTTCTTTATTTCTTCGTACCTGTGTTCCCTTTGAGCGCCAGAAGTTATTTCAATACCTTTCCAAATCAAATCATATCCTTGCAAGACATTACCCTTTCTCATATGATAAAAAGCACGTTTTTGCGGTGGATAATCGGTAACCAATAAGAACTCATGATTAAATTTATCTTTTGCTAACTTTTCACACAATCTTTCTGCCTCAGTTGTAAGGTCAGTTTTTTCCTCCTCTGGAACAGTAAAACCATATCTTTTTTCTAATTCATCATAAATATCACACAGTTTCATCTGTGGAAAAGGAAGTGTTGGAATATTTATATCAACATTAAATAATTCTTTTATTTTATTACCATATTTTTGCTTTGTCTTTTCCAAACCATAAGTTATCATTTCTGCTTCTAAATTCATAACATCTTGGAATGAATTGATATACGAAAATTCCACATCGAAACTTGTAAATTCTGTAGCATGTTTTTTCGTGTGCGATTTTTCAGCTCTAAAACATGGAGCCACTTCAAACACTCTTTCAAAACCTGCTGCCATAGCCATTTGTTTATAAAACTGAGGACTTTGAGCAAGGTAAGCTTTTCCATTAAAATATTTTACTTCAAATACTTCCGCACCACTTTCGCTAGCAGAACCTATCAATTTTGGTGTATGAATTTCAATAAAATCATTTTTTAATAAATATTCGCGCATAGCATTAACTATTACTGTCTCTACTTGGAATAATAGTTGGTTTTTCTCTTGTCTTAAATCAATCCAACGATAATCTAAACGCTGGTCTATTGAACTATCATCACTAATAGGCATTGCTTCTGCGTGTGAACTAATTTCAACACTGTCTGGTATAACCTCTATACCGTTTAATTTAACATATTCATTTGCAACTGCCGTACCAACAACTTTTACTGTACTTTCAAGTGTGGCGTGTGAAAAAATTTCAGCAATCTCAGGCTTCTCTGACTTGATGATAGTAATTTGAATTTTGCCCGACAAATCGCGAATAACTACAAACTGCATATTCTTTTTATCTCTTAGATTTTCAATAAATCCTTGAAACTCTACTTTACCTGGTTTTATATCTTTAATTTTCATTTTACCGCCTCATAATCAGGTAATTATAGCATAAAAATTAAAATATGTAAAGAAAATAAAACTCAATTTTCCTTTTATAATCATCCTAGATCATCTCGGTCGTTTATGTGCTTATATGTAATAACCTCATATGTACTATATTTTTTTGACATTTCACACATAAAATTATATACTCTATCACGCAAATCTTTTTGAGCATCTTTTTTATTTAAATTTTTATTTGGATAAAATGGTTCACTAACATAAACAGTTATACTTGCTTTTTTAATTTTTGAAAATATACCTTTTGGCTTGGTGTATGCAGTAAAAAAAGCAATTACTGGTAAATCATATTTTACTGGATAATGAAATGACTTGTCTGTAAATGGTCTAATACCTGTATAATATGGCCAAATATGTGCTTCTGGATATATGACAATATTATGATTATTTTTAAACTTATTGATTGCTTTAATAAAGTTTTTTGCCCCTCCAACATCGTCTGGCAGAGGAATTGCTCCTAACATTTCAACTATATTTTTTAAGCCTTTTATAGATACTATATCCTGACTTACAATTATCTTATTTCGTCTTAAAATTGATATTAATCAATAACTCGCGCAAGGTCACCCTGCCAAAATCAACTGAATTTTATCCTTATATTTTGAATATTTGACTGCTTTAATTAGTGTATCTTGTGATTTTTCACGCGCATATCTACCAGTAGACAAAATAACAATTTTATCCTTTAATTCATCAGGCTTTTCTATTTGACGTTTTTGCACGTAAGAATGTACACCATTAGAAATAACATATCCAGGAGTAGTTTTTTTAATATTTTTCTCAAACACATTGCGTATAAATTGAGTAGGATAATGAATTCCATTTACAATTGAATATAAATTGTTATATATAATTTTATATATTGTCTTATTTAAGAACTTGACCTTATTTAACTTAATGTATGAAGTGAAATTTTCTGCTTGCATATGAAATCCAGCTGTTAATGGAATATTGTTAGCTTTTGCGATTCTAGCAGCGCAAACACCTAAACCAAAAGGCAACATAATATGTACAATATCAGCACCTATAACCGCGCGCTTAACAATCTCTTTATCTGGCTTTGCGAGGGTTACACCTACCTTTTTAACGTAATTATTAAAAATTCCAAAATTAATATTAGGCACAACAAAAACATTTTCTATGCCAGTTTTATCTTTATCAGCACATAATATTCACACCGTATGTCCTTGCTCACGTAAAAAATTAATTAAATTATTTGCTGCGATTGTAGTACCATTATTTTCTTCGCCCAACACATCACAAACTACAGTAATAATCATATTTCTCCTTAGAATATAAAAATATTATAAACTATTTGTCGAAAAAATAAAATAATTTTAATATGTTTTAAAAAATTTCAGTAAAAAATATTAGTAAAACCATTCTTTTAATTAATTATTATATTAAATTCATTAAGATTAAAAAGTCCTAACACCTAGCCCATTACAAACAAAAGATTTATTTCTCTATAACTATTAAATTATTTTGTTATAATATTATCAATAAAAAAATTATCAATTCTTTGCCTTTGTATTTCATACAAGTAAACGTGATAAAAAAACTCATATTGTAAAACAAATACAATCAATATGTTGTGTATTTAATAAAAAATACCACGAAATGTGGTGTTTTTGGTGGGAAGAGGTGGATTCGAACCACCGAAGACGAAGTCGACGGATTTACAGTCCGTTGCATTTGGCCGCTCTGCAATCTTCCC
>CASFFJ010000046.1 GCA_949293915.1 uncultured Christensenella sp. | reverse complement strand
TAGAAATTGATTGTTCTTTGTTTTTATAATCTTCTATCAACGCCTTTTGTTTAGAAATAGTCTGTTGTTGTTCTTTTATCGTCGATTGAAGCCTATCAATCATTGATTGCAATTCATCGATTTTTTTATCCATCATTTTCTCCTCATATAACTAACCACATTAACTGTGAAATAAATCACAAACCATATTATCATCAACCCTATGAACCACCACAAATTAAATATATCTTGTACAAACATAAGACTAATTAAACCAAATCCTAAAAAAAGTATAAATAATTTAAATTGCATCTTATCTCTAAAGTACACAAATGTAGAAAAACTAGCTAGCGACACTGCAAAAATATAATATGGCCAAAGCTGATTGATGTCTAAATCAAAATAAGTCTGTCCAAAGTATAACACAAAATTTAAAACACCGCAACAAAATATCGCCACTCCAAAGAACATACTGCTGTCAATTTTGAGCGAAACAGCACGAACAAATAGTTGTAAACCTATCAACACCAAACTCGTTGCAAAACTTATTCTAAAAAATGGGAAATTGATTGGTAATAAATCTAGCACAAAGCATACAATATTAACAAATAGCACAGTGTAATATAATATTTTTGATTTTTTACTCATTCTTTTTCTTCCTTTTTATATAAATATAAACAAAATATATTATACCAATTAAAATCATTATAACGCTCAATAACTGCGATACTCGAATGTTTGAGTTGCCAATATACAAAGAATCTGAACGCAAACCTTCTATCCACACCCTACCTAAACCGTACCAAATAAGATAGCCAGCCACTGTTGTACCAGTGTATTGCGACTTATAGTACACGCACAAAAGTATTGCAAATCCTACCAAATTCCACATACTTTCATAGAAAAATGTCGCTTGAAACCAGGCATTTTCCTCCTCAATAAATACCGCATAAGGAAACCATTGAAGATTAGGATTAGTCACCAAATTACCATACGCTTCTTGATTGAAGAAATTACCCCAACGCCCAATCGCTTGACCTAAAATCAAACAAGGCACACATATATCACAAATTTTACCTAAAATCTTAATATCTTTTTTAATCAAACAAAATATTAAAATTCCAACAATCCCACCAATCACACCGCCATAGATTGCCAAACCACCTTGTCGCAAATTAAACAATTCAGTAAACGAATAATTATATTCATAAAAAAAACAATAATAAAGTCTAGCCCCAACAACCGCGCAAGGCAAAACAATCAAAGCCAATAACAAAATATCATCTGATTTAATATTGTGTTTTTGCGCAAGTTTACATGCAATAACTATGCCTATCAACATTGCTATAGCCATAATCATTCCATAAAACTTAATCTCAAAATCTCCAATATAAAATCCATCTGGTGGAATATAATATAATTGCATACGATAATTATATCTAAAAGCAATCAAAAAATCAACTGAATTTTTTTATTTTAATAAATCTACAATTCTTTTTTATTTTATGACAATATTATCAAAAAAAACATAAATATTGATATGAAATATTTTGGAACAGATGGAATCAGAGGTGTGGTTAGCATTGATTTAAACACGCGACTAATAAAAAAAATAGCAAAAGCATTGGTTATTTTTTATAAGCGTCATAAATTTAAAAAAGTATTATTAGTGGGTAACGATACTCGTGCAAGCAGTGATTATATACTTGCAAATTTTTCTAGCATTTTATTAGAATATGGGATTGAAATTCATAATGTAGGCGAACTAACTAGTCCTTGTATAGCATATATTGCTAAAAAATTTCATTATCCAATGGCAATGATGATAAGTGCATCACACAATAGTTGTGAATACAATGGAATAAAATTCTTTAACAATGCGGGCGAAAAAATATCAACGCTTTTTGAACAAGAATTAGAAAATTATGTGGATAAAAAAATATATTTAAAAAAGACATATTCTAATATTATAAATGTAGAGCATTTAAAAGAAAATTATATAAATTATTTACAGAAATTAAAACAATCAAAAAACACGGCTATTTTTGATTGTGCATCAGGTGCTACAAGTTATTTTATTAAAAAACTTTTTCCAAAATCTAAAAAAATTCACGCAAATCCGAATGGTCACAATATCAATTTAAATTCTGGCTGTACACATATTGAAAATTTATCTTTATTGTGTAGAAAAGAAAAATCCATAGGTTTTGCCTTTGATGGCGATGGCGATAGGGTTATAATGGTGGATGAAGTAGGCAATATAATTGATGGCGATAAAATGCTATATATTTTATCTAAATTTTATTTGAACAAATGTGACAATTTGGTAGGAACGATTTATACAAATGAGGGGCTCAATTTATCATTAAAAAAATATAATGTTAATTTGTTACGCGCACCAGTGGGCGATAAAAATGTTTATGAGAAAATGCTTTTAACTGGAACTAATTTAGGTGGCGAGAATTCGGGACATATAATCTTAAAACATTACACCAATACAGGAGACGGAATTTTAAACGCAATTATTATTATGAACATTTTATCAACCACGCATTTTACAATCAATGAGTTACTAAATGATTATTGTGAATATCATCAATCGCAAGATAAAGTTAAATTAAACAACATTATAAATATTGATTATGAAAATATTATTGAAAAATTTAAAACAGATGATACTAGAATTATTGTACGCCCTAGCGGTACAGAGCCAATAATTAGAATAATGGTGGAAAGTAAAAATCAAACTTTGTCAAAAAACTTATGCCAAAAAATAAAAAAATATATAGAAAATTTTATTAAAAACTGATTTTTTTAAGAAAAATTTTAAAATTTTGTGATTTTTTATGATTTTTTAAAAATTTTTATATTTTTTAATATTGTCATATTTTTTATTTATATAATTTTTTATTAAATTTTTATTTAATTTTAAAAAATTATT
>CASFFJ010000045.1 GCA_949293915.1 uncultured Christensenella sp. | reverse complement strand
AAGATACCTAATTCTTTACCTAATTTTCTATGGTCGCGCTCTTTTGCCTCTTCTTCTAGATGCAAACATTCTTTAAGGTCATTTTTGTCCAAGTAGCCATAAACATACACTCGTGTCAACATTTTGTTTTTCTCGTTGCCACGCCAATATGCGCCATTTACCCTATTCATTTTAAATGAAAAACCACGCAAAAATTTTGTATTATCTACGTGCGGTCCACGACATAAATCACAAAAATCATTGCCAGTATAATAAACTGAAATTATCTCATCTGCTGGCAATTCGTTAATAAGTTCAATCTTGTACGGCTCATCTTTAAACATCTCTAATGCTTCTGATTTAGTTAGTTCGCGACGAGTAAAGTCTTCGTTCCTAGCAATAATTTCAGACATTTTTTCTTCAATCTTTCCTAGGTCATCTTGCGTGATGGATAAGTTGTCAAAATCATAATAAAAGCCATTTTCAATTGCTGGACCAATGGCAAGTTTAACATCTTTGCCGTATAACTCTTTTATCGCCTTTGCTAAAATGTGACTCATACTGTGGCGATACATGTTTTGCTTTAATTCTTTTTCATTTTCTTCCATAATGTTCTCCTATTTATTTAACAATTATTTATTTCAGTTTTTTAATAATTTGTTGTTTAAATTATTTAATAATTAACCATATTTTATAATAAATTTATATTGTTTTTTAATCATTTTTTAATTTTAAAATATACATTTTTAAAAAATAATTTTATTTAAAAGATAATAGTTTTTATCAAAAAAATATTAAAATTTTATATTTTTTGATAATTATTTGCGATATTTTTTAATTTTTTTGCTATTTTTTCGAATTTTATTAAAATTTTTGCTTTTTTTATTTTTACATTATTTAATTTTTATTTTTATTCTTTTTTCTTTCATATTGCACCAAGAAATATGACAATATAGCCCCAAGCACGAACAATGCTACACCAATGATTAAATCGCGTGCAAGCACGCTATCAGTCTGCCATATCTTGTAAACAGCCAGTATATCACTATTATAAAACATAGTAATGATAGAACCGAGCGATAAGCCCGCAATCATAAAAAATGTTGGCGTGCGATGTTTGTTAAAAATTTTGGTTAACAATTTAGACACACTGACCAGCCCTATTGCAAAACCAATCACAAGACACAAGTACAATACTATCACTTGTGGATTGGCACGCCAATAACTGAGTGACACAGAATTCATAAGTGGCTTAAAGCAACCAAACGCCATAAGCAACGCTGTGGCACTAAGCCCGGGCACAAGTTGTGTGATTGCCACTAAAAAGCCAATGAATACAAACAAGATGTAATGATAAAATTTCAAGTTATCAAATGACATCGTTCCGCCATTTAACTGCATTGAAATTACAGATATCACAATTGGAATTACTAGCCCTAAGATGAACAAAATTATTCGCTTTGTGCTGACTTTCTCACGCTTTATTTCATCAGTTACAGCAGGAAATGCGCCCAACATCAGCCCACCAAACAATGACACCACTGCAAATGGAATCATATTAAGCAGTTCTCTAATAGTAAAGAAACCAAATGCAAAGCCTATCAGTGCACCAATCAAAATTGGGAGCAAGAATTTGGCGCATTTTTTGAATTGCTTAAATATATTTCCAATAGCGAACAGCAACTTTTCATACAATTTGAAAATAATCGAAATGGTTGAACCACTCACTCCAGGAACAATAACAGCCAGTCCAATAAAACCGCCCAATAGTCCAGATTTAGCAACCTCTTTTTTTGATTTGTATTCAAGCGATATCTCGTTGTTTTGTACATCCAACTCTTGATTATTTGAAAGTTTTTTATTATCCATTTATCTCCCACTTCAATTAAGATTGACAATAATTTAACTAACTTTAAATTGTCATATAATTTATTATAGTTTGCAATACATTTTTTATAATAAACAATATCAAAATTATTTATGTAACATCGGTTTTATTCGCTTTGATTTCTATTAACGCTTGTGCAAGTTGATCGGGACAAGATGTTGGTTTAAATCCACAACGAATACCAGTAAGGCGCGATATAACATCATCTATCTTCATCCCGTGCACTAGTTTATCAATGCCTTGTAGATTGCCATTACAGCCACCTAAGAATTTAACTGATTCAATAGTATCGCCATTTAATGTAATCTTAATTGCTTGACTACAAGTACCTTTAGTTTTATATGTGTATTCTTGCATATACCTCCTTATAAAAAACAAAAAACCCTTAACAAGTAAGGGACGGTTTTTACCGCGGTTCCACCCTAATTGATGATACAATATCATCCACTTATTACGAGCTTCACTCGATAGACCTAATTAGTGGTTTCAGTTAAAAGTGTGTTGCGTCAATCACAGCCAGCAGACGCTCTCTCAAAACAGGGACTAATAACATACTTGTCTAATCAATAGTCTATTAAACTATTGTCAGTTTAGCACAATTTAATTTAAATGTCAAATTTTTTAATTATATTTTACATTTTTTTGTAAATATTTTTAAACGATTGCAAAACACATTACTCAAAAAACTCACTGCCTCGCTATTCTCATTTTCACTCATATAAATATCAACATAACAAGGTGCTAACGTAAGAACATTCGATATTAAGTCAAGCGTATCCGTACATTGTGCAATTTTTTTTATGCTAGCATTCTTGTTGTCCATTTTGTAGATATTAAAACTATCATCTTGGCAAACAACTTTTACTTTATAACTAAAATTATCCATTGTGTTCAACAAAAATTTAATCACATCTAAAAAAGTTTTGGATGAAAAAAGTGAGATATTATCGCTACTAATATTAGCAAGGCTGTCCCAATGGCGTTTTAATGGCGATAATCGAAACTCTAAAAAACTATCTATAAATAACGTTTGATTGAACGATAGAATTTTGTTGAGTGCACTCTCATCAGTAGACTTGTCAAAAACAGACAAAACTTTTATATATGCGTTAAAAGTTAGCGTGTTGCTAAGCGGATTGTTAATCTTACTTTTTAAATAATTGACTTTATAGATAGACTCTATGTAATCAATCAGTATTTCTCTCAATATTTTTTCACACGGTTCAATATATTTCTCATCACAAGCAAACAATAAATAACGAAAATTGTTGTCGTTATAGCCTGTTATTATTGTTTTACAAAAATCAATTTTTGTCTTAATATTAGCGTGCAAAAAATCAATTATTTCTCTATTTTTCACCCTTGTCGCTAGGGCAATCTCTCTCATATTAACCTCTATAGTATAATATGCAGAAAGTTACATTTTACTCTTAAAAAATTTGACAAAAAATGTAATGTATATATTTTAACTAGTTATAAGTAAAGTTTTATGGTAAAAATATCACAAATTAGTGATAAATTTTATTAGATTTGTATTTTCACTTTTTTAAACATTTTGACATATCGTAAATTAAAAAAGGATGGGAATATGTTATACAGATTTGTTTTTAGGTCAGGTTGTTGTGATTGTGTACGAATATCTAATTTAAGTCAAACGAATTTTAAATCAACTACTTGTT